>JAUIIF010000884.1 GCA_030431945.1 Bacteroidia bacterium
AAATGCGGAGAACACAAGCGGATAGCCGGCCTACCCTGCTCCGTTGGCCCAATAATGCACCTGCGTCCGCGCCACTTATTCATTAACTACCGGTATACCCGGCTCGGGCAACTGCAGGTAAATTTTCAGCGAACGCGTTTCCACCTTGCAAGTCCAAAATCAGTTCGTAAGATTCTCAGCGCTGAAGCGCGGGTCAGGCATCTTTAAACAGCTCCCCTACTTCAGGCACCTTGCGCAAACTGAAATACAAAAGCACGAGACCGACCGTCAGGATTCCGCTACCGGCAAATAACGTCTCGGCCCGGTCTCCCTGCGCCCACCCCCTGACGGCACTAGACCTGGCCGGATCGGCAGGGTCTACGTAAATCGTTAGCGGAGGGTGGTCTTCCCGGCTAAGCCACTCCAGGAATTTTTCGTCGTTCCAGGCCTCGTCGTTAAGTTCATCGTACGGGCTCAGGGAGCCGCTGCCGTACTTACTGCCACCGTAGCGGTAAGTGTAATGAAGGGCAAACTCCCCCTTATCGTTAACCTCCGTCACGGTATACCCCTCCGCCAAAACGGGTTCCCAACGATAGAGCTCCTTGGCGATGGCCTCTTTTTGCCAGAAACTGTACAGGATGTACCCCCCTACCCCGACGATAAGGAGGAGCAGGGGTACCGCCAGAGTCCGCAAAAAAAGGCCGAAAAGTCGATCGTTGGTCATTGTCCGATGGTTTGCGTGGCTGCCGGCTGCCCGAAGGTTACCGTGTCCCACCAGGCTACCGGGTCCGTCAGACAGGCCATGGCGGAGTAAACGAAGAATGCCGGCAGGATAACACCAAAAAAAGCGTAGATCAGGATTTTGTCCCAACCAAGCCCTCCGTGGCCCACTTTCAACATGTTGATTCGGGGGTCATCAGGGTCGTATTTCACCTTCCACGCCCTGGCGGAGTTATTCAGTCGTCTTTCTATCCGGTCTTCTTCCTCCGGGGCAATCAGGGTCAGCTCCGGTATCAGCCGGTCTCCCGAAAAAGCCTCCCCCTGGGTGTAAAAG
>JAUIIF010000341.1 GCA_030431945.1 Bacteroidia bacterium
GGCTTTTATTATTCCCCAGTACACCTGCTCCAATCATTTCGAAGGCCCCCTCACCAACGAGTTTTTTACCATCATGTTCTGGCCGGGAAAAATGCGCCATCTCTTCCGCTACCCCTGGCTGGACCTGCTTAATTTTATCCTACCGATCGCAGACAGCGGCGATCAGTCGTTTATTGATTTTTCCCACCGGATGGAGGACAGTCTATCCCTTGCTGATCGCGTACGGATAGGTGATCAATACCTGCTCAGTGGCCTGCCGCGCCACCAGCCAGCCATGGATGACATGCAATTTGCGCTCCAGCAACTTGTCCGTCACCACAATCTGTCTATTCGATCACTGGCCGCAAGCACACACCTTTCCGAACGGCAATTCCGTCGTTGTTACAAAGAGACTTTCGGAATCACGCCCGCCGGACACCGGCGTTTATTACGCTTTCTCAGGGTATTCGGCTGGCTCCAGCAACAAAAGAAGGCTTCCCTGATGGATGCAACTGAAAAATTCAGCTACACTGACCCTTCGCACCTTTATAAAGATTTCAAATTCTTCACCGGCAGGGCTCCGAAGGAGTACCTGGAGGTGGACCTTGGCCATAAACACTTAATTTGGCAGGCCTGCCCTTGAGCCAGCGGGGCATAATTTTGTCCCTGGGCAACTTATCTTGTTCCTCAATGGGTTGCAGTAATACATCCACCACCCCACTCATGATCGACTACCTCTCCCTGAACCAGGACCAGTGGAACCAACGCACCCTGGCCCACCTGAAAAGCGAATTTTACGACGTGCCCGGCTGGCTGGCCGGCGCGGACAGCCTGAAGGAGCCGGAACTGGCCCTCCTGCCGCAGGATTTGTCCGGGCTGAAAATATTACACCTGCAGTGCCACTTCGGGCAGGACACCCTGAGCCTGGCCCGCCGGGGAGCTTCCGTCACCGGCATCGACCTCAGCACGGAGGCCATCAAGGCGGCCAATGACCTGGCCCGCCAGGCCGGGCTGGCCGGGCAGGCCCGCTTTTTGCAGGTTGACCTCTACAGCCTGCCTGAGCAGTTGGGAGAAGACGAAACCTTCGATATCGTCTTCACTACCTACGGCACCATAACCTGGCTGCCCGACCTTGATCGCTGGGCCGCCATCGTGGCCCGCTACCTGAAGCCGGGGGGACAGTTCATCTTCGCCGAATTCCACAACATGGCCTACCTCTGGAATGAGGAACGAACAGCCATCAAGTATCCCTACTTTAATCCTGAACCAATTGTAGAACCCATTACCAGCAGTTACACCGACGGCAGTGACCAGGTAACCGGCACGGAGGTAAACTGGGACCATACCGTAAGCTCCGTCATCACCGCTTTACTGGGGGCCGGACTGACCCTGAGGGGCTTCCAGGAATACGACTATTCGCCCTACGAATGTTTTCACGACAGCATCCCGGCAGATAAGCCGGGACATTGGCACCTCAAGCAAATGCCCGGCCTCATCCCCCTGGTGTACACCCTGGACATGGTAAAATGACGGCAAGACCAGACTGACGATCGGTGCGACCGGTTATCTTTGGCGCGGACGCAGGTGCAGCGAAGGGTAGAAGTGGCCGGCCGGCCCAACCTTAGGTTTACTTCGCTGTTGTTCTAATCCGCCCCTTAGTGGTTATCAGCCTGCTGCTGCAGGCTGAACGAACTCAATTTATGAATCAGGGCCCTGGTGGTCTGCTTCATCATTCACTACCTACTCTGCCATGCACTTAGTCGCCCCCTCCCTGCTTGCTGCCGATTTTCGCCGCCTCAACGAAGCCATAACGTTCGTAAATGAAAGTGAGGCGGACTGGTTCCACCTGGACGTGATGGACGGTAACTTTGTCCCCAACATTTCTTTTGGCCCTTTCATCATCGAGCAAATTGCCCAGGACGCCACCAAATACCTCGATGTCCACCTGATGATCGATCAGCCGGAACGCTACATCGAAGACTTCGCCAAGGCCGGGGCCAGCGGTATTACCATTCACGCGGAGGCGACCAACCACGTCCACCGCGTAGTACAGCAAATTAAAGAAGCCGGTTGTAAGGCGGGTGTGGCCCTCAACCCCCACACCCCGGTCGGCGTACTGGAGAACATTATTGAAGAGCTTGACCTGGTGTTGATTATGACGGTCAACCCCGGCTTTGGCGGGCAAAAATTCATCTACCAGAGCATCCCGAAAATCCGGCAGGCTTACGACATGATCCAGGTGCGCAACAGCCCGGCCATTATTGAAGTGGACGGGGGCATCGGCCTCCAGAACGCCCAAAAGGTGCTGGAAGCCGGGGCACGGGTCCTGGTGGCGGGCAGCGCTGTTTTTAAAGCTGACGATCCGGCGGAAGTAGTGCGCAGGCTGAAAGCAATCAGCGGGAACCCTGTCTCCATGGTGTAGGGACCTGTACGCCGCTTTTATTCCCGGGAAGACAGTAGCACAGCTTCCCCCCTGAGGCGGGGAACAACCCGCAGGCCCGTCCAAACGTTTATCTCCAGCAACAAAGCAAAAGACCACCATCAGATACCCCCCTCCTACCGTCCGCCTGCCCAAGATTCCGGCCCTCCTTCCTGCACGCCGCTGGACCCTCAGTAACGGGCTCCCGGTCGTAGCGATGGACGGTGCCGACGCGCCCGTACTACGCGTGGAAATGATCTGGGATGCCGGCCGGCCGTACGAGCCTAAACGGCTCGTAGCCGGCGCTACTGCCGACATGATGATGGAGGGAACCCGACGGCACTCCGCCGGCGAGATGGAAACCCTCTTCGAACAGTACGGTACCAACCTGCAGCAACCTGACCTGATGGATACGGCCAATCTGTCCGTGTCCACCATTCTGCGGCACGCAGAGCACGTCCTGCCCGCCATGACGGAGGTAATTGCCGAGCCGGCCTTCAGTGAGTATAATTACGTTCGCTTCCTGAAACGTCGTAAACAGCGGCTACGGGAAGGGCTGAGTGACAATGATACCCTCGCTTACCGCCTGATTACCGAAGCGGTTTTCGGCAGCGAAACCCCCTATGGTTACAATGGTTACAAGGCCGACTACGACGCGCTGACGCTGGCGGACATTCGAGCCTTCCACCAGTCTCATTTCCACGCCGGAAACGCCACCTTATTCGTTATCGGACAAATTACGGGTGCGGTAGAGAAATTACTCGAACGTACCTTCGGCCAACTCCCGACCGGCCCCAAAGCAGTCTACGTTGCGCAGCCCCGGCCAGCGGAGCGGCCGCAGGTGCTGCAGGTAATTCGGCCGCGCGCGCAACAAACCATGATCCGCCGCGGCCGGCGCGGAATTGACATTAAAAGGGAAGATTACGGCGGTCTGGTGGTGCTGGACACCATCTTCGGTGGCTATTTCAGCAGTCGCCTGATGCGCAACATTCGCGAAGAAAAGGGATATACTTACGGGATTGAGAGTGAGCTCGACACCTACCGCTTCGACGGCTCCTTCGGGGTATCCGCTGATGTGGCAAATGAGAACCTGGCGGCCGTGCGGCGGGAAATAGACATTGAAATTGACAAACTCCTGCAACACCCTGTACCGACGGCTGAACTGGACATGGTCCGGGCTTACCTGGCCGGGAGTATTTCTATGGAGTTAGACGGGGTTTTCGGGCACGGTTACCGCCACCGATCGGCATTACTCAAAGGCTACGATCCCAACCGGTTGTTGCAGCACCTGGACGAAGCCGTTCGGAATATCTCCCCGGCCGAATTGCAGGACCTGGCGCACAAATACCTGGGGGAGCAGGAAGACTGGGAAGTTATTCTGGGTGGCGCACCGGTCGTAGCGGGCGCGCAGCGGATCAAGGTAGTGAACAAGCGCAGGCAGTAGGCCTTCCCCTGGCACTGGGGCGACGGAACGGGTCGCTGACGACCTCGCTCAACGAGGATGATTTTGTGCCCGCGCCTTCCCTTGCTTCGTTAAAAAGTGCGTTTGCACCGGCGTCCGCGCCCAAAATCCGGGTCAATGTCAACGAAAAGCAATGCCTGTAACAATAAAGGTCGTATTCTGCCGCTTTACCATGACTTTTTACGACTTTTGCAAAAACCAACATAGTCGTGATCCGAGAGCCGGAAAAGGACTGACCAAGATTTATCCTTTTACTTCCGGGATTACGCCTGCAGACAGAAACACATAGATGAGGTTTTTCAGCCTATTTCAACAAAATTTAGCCATCGATCTGGGAACAGCCAACACGCTGATTATCCAGAATGGCGAGGTCGTCGTTAACGAGCCGTCCATCGTAGCCATCAACCGCAAGACGGAAGAAACGATTGCGGTCGGCCGCCGTGCCATGCAGATGCACGAAAAGACGCACGATACGATCCAGACCGTCCGTCCGCTCAAAGATGGTGTCATTGCCGACTTCCGGGCCGCGGAACACATGATCAAGGGGATGATTGAAATGATTGGTAACCGCCGGTCATTCTTCACGCACCTGAAAATGGTCATCTGTATTCCTTCCGGCATCACGGAGGTTGAAAAGCGCGCTGTTTTCGAAAGTGCGGCCCGGGTGGATTCCAAAGAAACCTACCTGATCTACGAACCCATGGCGGCTGCGCTGGGTATTGGTCTGGACGTAGAGGAACCGATCGGCAACATGATCATCGATATCGGCGGGGGTACTACGGAGATTGCCGTAATTGCGCTGTCCGGTATTGTTTGTGACCAGAGCATCCGTACGGCCGGTGATGAGTTCACGGAGAACATCGTGAATTACATGAAACGGACGCACAACATCCTGATTGGTGAGCGTACTGCGGAGAAGATCAAAATCGAAGTTGGTTCTGCCTTACCGGAACTGGACGATCCGCCGCCGCCCTACGCCGTTAACGGCCGGGATTTGCTCAACGGTATTCCCCGCCAGATAACCGTTACGTACCAGGAAATTGCCACGGCCCTGGATGAAAGTATCGTCTCGATTGAAGAGGCAGTCATTCGTGCCCTGGAAACCACGCCTCCTGAATTGGCCAGCGACATTTACAGTACCGGCCTCTACCTTACGGGGGGTGGTGCCCTGCTCCGGGGGCTGGATAAGCGCCTCAGCATTAAAACACAGTTGCCGGTGCACGTAGCGGAAGATCCCTTATCTGCCGTAGCCAGGGGGACCAGTAAGGCCCTGTCGGACACGAATCGTTTCCGGGCCATTTTGGTGCCCTCCAGTTCCGTAAGTTAACTTTAAGCGCAGGAGGTGTTTTCCGCTGCCCGTAAGCCTGAACTGAGCGGCAGCGGGATCAGCCATCATGGCACTGACTTTAGCGGTGGACCACGCCGGGTAATTTCGGCAGTACTCAGCTTTTAGCCACCTGATTCATTACCCCCGCTGCCCCTCGCCGGCTTTAGCTTATTTTCAGGTGCGGGCAGTGGCCTGCTACCGAACTGTAAAATCTTCATCTGACTTTCATGGAGCAACTTCTCCGCATCTTTTACAACAACGGCAGTTTCGTCACCTTTGTGGGGTTACAACTCCTTTGCTTGTACATGATCGTGAGCTTCAACAGTCCGCAGAGTG
>JAUIIF010000342.1 GCA_030431945.1 Bacteroidia bacterium
CCGCTAACAGTAATTGCCTGACCAGGCCCCCAATCGCCCTGGATAACGACCTGAATTATGACTACATCGAAATTCCAGGATGTCTTTTTCCAGCAGTTGAGCCATCGTTTCAAAGACAAAAAGTCTTTGGCCGAAGCAGTAAGCGATGCACTTTCCATTGGAATTGACGGTGCCTACCGGCGAATCTCCGGAAGGTCCAACCTCCAGATTGATGAATTACTGCTACTGGCCCGAGCCTTCGACGTACAGCTACCCGGCGGCGGTGCCGGTGAAATACGGTTCAACTTTAACAACTCAAACCAGAC
The DNA here is from genome assembly GCA_030431945.1 of Bacteroidia bacterium. Classification (GTDB taxonomy): domain Bacteria; phylum Bacteroidota; class Bacteroidia; order Chitinophagales; family Saprospiraceae; genus Neolewinella. The sequence goes on from JAUIIF010000342.1 coordinate 306, forward strand.
CATCAATACCCCGGCGGACTACCTCAATCAGCTGGAGGAACAGCTCAGGCTGGTCGACAGCTGGCCTGAGAAGGAGCTTTACTACGCTACCCCCGATCTGCCCTTTTTTTATGAGCTGATGTCGCCTACCCTGATGGCCTTCAAACTGTACGTTTTCGGAGTTACCAGCTGGGGCTTTTCTGCCTGGAAGAAGGAGCCTTTCAGTCTCCGTCTAATTGACCAGGCGGTACTCGACCAAGCAGCCTCGATCAGCAATTACGCCTACCGGGTTCCCAGTAAAGAAATATGGTCTTCCGGAATTCTGAATGCCACCCTCAGCCAGCTGGAGTACCTGAGCCTGGTGGGGAAATTTACGGATAGTCAGCTGCCCTTCGACATTTTGGAGGAGGTGGAGGCAATTGTCAACCACCTTGAGAGTATGGCTACTCACGGGCGCAAGTTTGCTCCGGGAGAAGATCCGCACCAATCGCAGATTCCCTTCTCCCTGCACTACAACGAGCTGTTGTACGTAAGCACTACGATCCTGGTACGTTCCCCCGCCGCCTCTTTATTGTTCCTATCCTTTATCACCCCCAATTACCTGGTCACCAGCGACGAAGCAGTTGGTGCTGACGTCAAGGCCTGGTTCGATGAGCTCCGTGGCGAAGCCACGGAACTGGGCCGCAACACCCGGAAGTTACGGGAGTGGTTTTTCAATCGGCTACGCAGTCAGATTACCGCCACCAGGCGGAGGCTTGAGCTACAGTTGGCTGAAGAGGATAGTCTGCTTTGAGCTCCACCTACTTGACAGACAAGCGATAACTGACCAGCGCTTCGTTCTTACGGTTGCGGAGATTAAAGACCATGTTCCGGACCTGGCGGTCCGGTACGGTAACGGTATACGCCGTTCCCGTAGCGGTAACGGTACAGGGGATCTGCTTCCCACTCGTCATATTTACACAAATAATTTCGCCCGGTGCAGCTGCAGCGGTAAACGTAATGTCCAGTGGGTTGCCCCGTTCCAGTTCAAGTCGGTAAGTAGCGTGGTTGAGGTTGCGTAAGCCATAATTTAAAAAACCTGGTCCGATGGCCGGTTGCGCTAAAAACGCTGCTTCCGTTACCGGTGCTTCGACCAGTTGCCACTCCGTTTCATCAGGCAGGTGACTGAAAGAAAAGCTGCCCGGGTCCGGCATGAAGTACCCGGGCTTAAAGCCGAAGGTAAATTTCCGTTTGGCGTTTACGCCACCAGCTCCCCAGGTGGCATCCACCAGGTACCAGTCCCCGTCTACCTTGACAGCATTCCAGGCGTGGCCAACACCAAGGGTACCGGGCTGCATGGCATTACCGCGGGAGTGCCCGGTGATAAAGGCGCATTCCAGATCAATTGCCGTACAAAGGCGCCGGTACAGTCTGGCATAATTCTGGCAAACCCCTTTCCTTTTCTGGAAGGCATACTGCACTTGCTCCTCCTTACGGCGCGCGATTTCAGCAAGTGGCAACCGTTCTGCGGCCAATCCCTGCTTCAACATTTTACCCAGCATTTTCGTATCGTAAGCAACATTGTGCGTCACCCAGTAATAGAGGGCAGCGGCCTTGTCTTGCTCGGAAGTAAAGGTGGAGGTGATTTGTTCCGCCAATTCTTCTACGGTAGCGCCGTCTGCAGACGCTACTGCGGCGAACCGGGACCAGTCTACGGCTGGTTGGGCGAAAAGGATGGAAGAAAAGCCGGCGAACGCCAGCAAGGGTAAAATTCGTAACATGGTTGGGTGTTTATTTACTAAGAATACTTAACAACAATAAAATCAGGACTCCGCCACCACCGAAAACTTACCGCTTCCTTCCAGTTCGGTAAACTGGACCGGAAGAACGCCACTTCCCTGCAGCTCATTGGTATAGACGCCGTAAATGGTGTCGACGGCTTCCATCGTCAGTTTGTTGTGGGTAACAATGATGAACTGACTGTCCTTGCTGAACTTCTTGATGATTTTATTAAACTTCGCAATGTTTGCATCATCAAGCGGTGCGTCGACCTCGTCGAAAATACAGAAAGGTGCCGGCTTTAGCAGGTACAGGGCAAAGAGCAGCGCCGTAGCCGTGAGGGTTTTCTCCCCTCCCGAAAGTTGACTGATGGTTGTGGGGCGCTTGCCTTTGGGTTTAGCAACAATTTCGATTTTAGACTCGAGCGGGTCCTCCGGATTAAGAAGGATAAGATCACAATTATCATCTTCCGTAAAGAGACTGCGGAAGACATCAATGAAGTAGGTCCGTACCTCTTCAAAGGCCTGCAGGAACTGCACCGTAGCCTTCGTTTCGATTTCCTTAATTGTCTTCATGAGGGTGGTCTTGGCCTCTACGATGTCGTCACGTTGTTGGGAGATGGTATCATGTCGCTCCTTCATTTCATCGTAGGCCTCTACGGCCATCGGGTTGATTTCGCCGTAGTTACCAATACGGCCACGCAGGCGATCCACTTTCATTTCCAGATCACCTTCTGCGCCCACCCATTCTTCGATCTCCAGCTGGCCGAGCTCATCCAGGCCGAGGTTAAACTCAATCTTGAGGCGTTCGGCCAATCCGTTGATCCGGAATTTAATGTCCGTAAATTTCTCCTTCAGCTGGTTGACAAGGATCTGGCCATCCTGCCGGACCCGGTTTTCCCGCCGCAGATCGTCTTCCATCCCGTTAATGGTCGTCCGTGCGCTGAAGTAGTCCTGTTCCGCAGCGTTCAGGGTAGTCTGGTACTCCGTTTTGTTGGCGTACATCAGCTCCAGGTTTTTGGCCAGGGTTTTCTCCTGTTCCTCAAACTGGCGGGCTTCCTTGGCCAGTTGTTCCAGTTGCTGTTTGTTGGTGGTATCCTGATCACCAAGTTCCTGCAAACGGTTCCGGCGGAAAGCAATTTCCCGTTCCAGCGTCTGCACTTCATTTTGCTGCTGGATGTAGTGGATATTCTGTTGGTTGTAAGCCGCACTGGCTTCACTCAGCTGTTCGCTTAACTGGCGGTAATTCCCGTCCGTCCCCGCCAACTGCTCCCGCATGTCCGCCACCTTATCCTGGCTGTTTTCCAGCTCCCGCAGGATGAGGGCATTCGTTTTGATGATCTCTTCCACCTGGCTGGACAGCTGGTCGTTTTTGGCCTGGGTTTCCTTGAAGTAATTCGCAAAACTCTCCACCCGGGCCCGAAGACCGGCCCGCTTCTGTTGCAGCCGGCTCAGTTCTCTTTGTTTTTCCTGAATGTCCTTATCCACCCGGCGCTGGCGCAGCTCATTGAGTTTATTACGCTCCTTATACAGTTCCTTTTCGATGGTCCGGGCATTCGCCTCGGCCTCAGCAATGGCTTTTTCCAGGACTTCCAGGTTCTTCTTGCGTCCGATTTTCTTACCTTCAAACAGGCCTACACTTCCACCGCTGACGGAGAAGGGGCGCCGGATAAAGCGACCACTCTGGGAGAGGACCGTGATCCCCTCCGGGGGTTGTTCCGGCAGGGCATCGGTAACGGTAACCAGTACGTTGTGCAGCAAGTGATCCAGTAAGGGCTGGAAGACCTTATCCACCTTCACCACGTCAGTCGCCGGCCGGGTTCCCGGTGGTAAGAGTGCCGGACCTCCCTGGTACTGGGGGATAACATCCAGGAGGAAAAAATTAGCCTTCCCCTTCTGGCTCTTACTGAGCAAGGAAATGGCCTGTTGCGCCTCCTCCGCGTTCTGCACCACGTAGTAGTTCAGGTAAGCCTCCAGGTAATTCTCAATCGCTACGCGGTAGTCCTGGTCCACCAGGACTAAATCCGACAACAACTGCGGATCCTCCTTCCACTGTTTGCTCTGGCTGAGGAACCGGATCGATTCCGGAAAACCTTCCAGGCTGTCGATCATGCTCTTGGTGAGCTTGTATTCGTTCCGGCGGGCATCGAGCCCCCGGTTGATTTTACTCTCCTCGTTTTGTAAGCGGTCTACGGCTTCGGTAGCCTGATCCAGCGCTTCCAGTCGTTCCGTTTCCGCTTGCTCCAGGGCTTCAATCGTCTTCAGCTGCTTGTCTTCCTCGGTCTCCAGTTCTTTCAGCGCGGCTTCCAGGCTCTCCTTTTCACCCCTCCGATCTTCCATTTCGCCGGCGTTGCGCTCGATCTGGAACTTGAAGTTATCGACCTGGTTGCCGTTAATGGCGCGGCGCTTTTCCAGTTCGAAAATTTTTCGCTCTTCCTCCTGCTGTGCCTTCAGGCCCTCGTCTAACCTCCCCTTCAGGGATTCGTGGCCGGAGCGAATTTCCTGCAGGGCCTCTTCGGCAGCATCGAGACTTACCTTTCGTTCACTTTCGATGGTGCGGGACTGGGCCAGCCGCTCCTCCATTTCCCGAATCTGACTGGCATAATCCGTCAATTGACCGGAGGCAGTAGCAATTTCCTGCTGCAGCTTTTCCGTCTGGCGGCGCACAAAAGTCTTGCGCTGGGCCAGCATCTGCTTTTCGTTTTCCAGTCCGCGCAACTCGTTGACGAGTTCATTGAGTTTTTTCTGCCGTTCGCCGAGCAGTTTCTCCTTGTCGACGTGCTTGGCCCGCTCTGCTTCCAGCGCGGCTTCCAGTTGCCGGATGCGGACGTCAGTCGCCCGGTACTCGTCTTCCGCGGCGGTTATTTTCCCCTTCAGCTTACCGTAGTCTTCGCGGAGTGCCGATACCTTAACCTGCGTCAACTGCAGGCTGAGCCCTTTGTATTGTTCCTTGAGTTCAAGGTACCGGCGTGCGCGACGTGCCTGCTTTTCCAGACTGGACAGGTTGTTGTTGATCTCGTGTAAGAGGTCCTCGATCCGGTCAAGATCCCCCTCGGTATTTTTGAGCTTATTCAGGGTCTCCCGTTTACGGGCCTTGTACTTACTTACGCCCGCCGCCTGCTCAAACATTCTGCGGCGGCTGTTGTCCTTATCACTCAGAATATCATCCACCATCCCCAGCGCAATGATGGCGTAGGAGTTGGAACCGATGCCGGTATCCAGCAGCAGGCTGGTAATATCCTTTAAGCGGCACTGGACACCGTTCAGGCGGTACTCCGAATCTCCGGAACGATAGAGCATCCGCGTGATGGTCACCGTATTGTACTCCGTGGGTAATAAGCCCTTATCGTTATCGAAGGTGAGGCTGACCGAGGCAAGATTGCCGGCCTTCTTCTTCTTCGTCCCGTTAAAAATGATGGAACTCATTTTATCCAGGCGCAGTTCCTTTCCCTTCTGTTCTCCCAGAACCCAGCGG
>JAUIIF010000343.1 GCA_030431945.1 Bacteroidia bacterium
GATTTGCCTGCTGACCCGCTTGCCAGCGTCGATGCTGACGGCTTCGCCGGGGGTGAGGACGTATTCAGCAGTGCTGCCGGTAAAGCTTACCCGGACCTTCCCTTCCGTACAGTAGACCGACATGGAATCACGCCGGCTGTAGACATTAAAGGCGGTGCCGACCACCGTCACCTGCCCCAGTTCGGTGTCAACGACGAAAGGAACGGCTGATTTTTGCACCTCAAAAAAGGCTTCGCCCGCAAGTCGGGCCCGGCGGGTCGTGTCGTCCGGCACAAAAGCGAAGGTAGTGGCATCGTTGAGCCGGACGGAAGAGTTGTCCGAAAGGCGCGTGGCCAGCAGGTCTTCCCCCGCGCCGGTGGTGAAGTTTTCGGCCGTCGGGCGCAGCAGGAACCAGGCGGTGAGGAGGAGCGCAACGGCTGCCGCAGCACCGTACCAGAGGCGCAGGCTTCTGGTGGGGCGCGGACGCAGGGGCAAGGTTGGGGTTTCCGGAGCGGAGCGTGCCTTGCGGAGATTTTCGTAGGCCGCGTCTGCATCGAACGCGGGCGGCTGCAGGCGGTCTACGTTGCTGAGCAGCCGTTGGTAGTCCTTGAATTCAGGTCGCTGGCGCAGCTCGGCTTCCTCCTCCGGGCGCAGCTCCCCGCTGAGCCAGCGGGCGAGAAGGGTGTCGTCATGATAAGATGGTGTAGCCATGTTGAGGAAGTCGTGCTCGTAAGGTTAATCCCTAAAGGTCATTTTACCCTACCAGGAAGTTAATGTTTTTTGTCGGGGGCGTACGGTAGTGCCGCCAGGTTGGTTGGTCGCCTTCTGCCGCGTCAGATTCCGGCGTGCAGTTCCCGCAACGTCACCAGTGCCCGGTGCATCCGTTTTTCCACGGCTTTCTGGCTGATGTCGAGCAACTCGGCGATTTCGCGGTATTTCAGTCCGTCCATCCGGTTCAGGAGGAAAACTTCACGCGCGCCGTCGGGGAGGCCGGCAATGGCGTCCTCGAGCTGTTGCTGGAATTCTTTTTCCTCCAGTTCGTCCTGCGGAGAAGCATAGGTGGGCTCCGGCCCGGTCATCCGCCATTCGTATTTCCGGACGACCTTTTCTTTTTCTTTTTGCTTGAAAAAAATATTTTCGCCCACCCGGTAAAGCCACCCGCCGGCCTTCTCCGGCAGTACCTTGGCGCAATTCTCCCACAGGCGCAGAAAAGATTCCTGCACGATGTCGGCAGCAATTTCTGCATTACCCGTCCGGTAATACAGGAAGTTGCGAAGCCTGGGGGCAACTTCCTGAAAAACAGCATGGTAGGTGGCTTCCTGGCAAACGCCATCCGGCTCGGTTGTTTCCATTTTTGCGGGGGGCTGTACGGAGTTGAAAATTTTTTTTCGAGGGGGAAGGTAGGGTAAAAAGAGGTTTGTGGATTGGACTTAGCGAACCGCAGCGGGAACGCAGGGTAGCTTGATCACCTACGCTGAAGACCTTCTTTGCTGCCAAAATTAACTAACCCAAAGTACCGCAAAACCAACGGTAGCGGTACCGTTGCTAAAAACCTTTTTACCATGTACATATTCCTAAAAAAGTCCCTGCTGTTTTTCCTGCCTTTCGCTCTCCTGCTGGCTTTTACGAGCTGTGATGAGGAGATCGCCCAGGAAGAGATCGTTCCCGAACTGGTCACCGAAGAAGAAATGCCCGAACTGCTCATTGAGGCCCTCCCGCCAGACCCGACCACTACCCAGAACGACCCGGTAGAAAGTCGCCGCCGGCCTTGTTTCCGCTTCGTCTTTCCCGTACAGGTAGCGCTGCGGAACGGAACCATCATCACGGCTAACGATGCTGAAGACCTGCGCGCCGCCTACCGCCGTATCCGCGCCGCCGGCCTTCGTGCCAACTTCGTCTACCCCTTTGATGTACAGCTGGCCAACGGAACGGTGGTGACCGTACCTAACTTCCGTACCATTCGCCGGATTCATAACCTCTGCCGCGACGTTCGTGACGTACCGCACGAACCCTGTATTGCCATCAACTACCCCATCGAGGTCATTTCCGGAGACAGCACCTTTACGGTCAACAACCGCCGCGAGCTGGTGGCGGCCAATCAGGCTTTCCGCCCCCGTGGTGTAGCGATTGTTTACCCGATTGACGTTACGATACTGGGTACGGACCGCGTCGTTACCGTGAACGGTGACCGGGAACTGGCCCGCCTCCGCAGCTGGTGTGTGGACCGGGGCAATGACGATGACCGCGAGCCCTGCTACGCCGTGCTGTTTCCCGTTACCCTGGAGATTGACGGCGAGGAAGTCTCCGTCGTCAGCCGTACCGACTGGCGGGAAACAGTCCGCGCTGCCGGCGAGGATGCGGACGTGAGCGTTGTCTTCCCCCTAACCATCATCAACCTGGAAACGGAAGAACAACTTTCCATCGCTACCCTGGCGGACTGGCGTGCCGCCCGCGAAATGTGTGATTAAGTAACCGCATTCCCCTGAACAGTTTTTTAAAAGGAACGCAGCCTGCCACCCGGTGCAGGCTGCGTTTCCATTTTTGCAGCAAAGGAAAGCGTGATCCGGTTTCCCGCATCACGCTCCCACCAGATCAAACTACTGGTTCTTCTCCAGCTTCCCCATCACCTCCATCAGCATGTTCACGCCGAGGGCATCCATGGGGTTAGCGGAGCTACTGCCGTTACCACCACCGATCACGATCTGCGGCATACTGACCTTGGCCAGCTCAGCGGCTACGCCGATGCGGGTTTCCTTTTCGATCTGGGCTTTTTCCAGGGGGCTCAGGCCGGCCTGTACTTTCAGGCGGGCGACTTCCGCCGAGGCCTTGCCCTCCGCCAGTGCTTTGTCCGCCTGGAACCTGGCCTGCAGGGCCTGCTCCTTCGCTACGGCCGTTTCGGCCTGTGCCCGGATTTCCGCCTCGATCTTGGCCGCCTCTTCCGTCGCCCTTACCTCGGCTACTTTCTGGCGACCGCGCATCTCGGCCGTAAGCGCTTCCTGCTGGGCGGTGACCAGCTCCTGCTTGGCGATGGCCTCGCGGGTGCTCTGTTCCACCTTGGCCTTCAGCTTTTCGTTCACGACGCTTTCGTAATCCACCAGCGTGATGGCGACAAAGTTGGGGGCAATGTCGTACTGCTGCACGTCGCTTTTAGCGAGGATGAACGACCCGTCGGCATTGGTGCGCGGCGTGTTTTCGTAGCTCCGGATTTTTTCTCCGCTGGCGGAGTCGATCCGGATCTCCTCGTGCTGGTCAATGATGTACTGACCGTTGCGCAGCTGGAATTTGAAGGCTTCGGCCAGTTCCGACTTGCCGCCGGAGTAATGCCGCTCCGAGTCCATCAGCTGAAAGCTGTAGTTGGCGCATTCCTTGGAGTAGTCGGCGAGGCTGGCCGCCAGGCGGCTTTGCTCACGGTAGTCCTTATGAATGGCGAGCATCCGCTCTTCGTTGTTGGGCAGCTTCCACTTTACGGAGTAGCCCACCTGGTTGGCGTAGGTGCCGTCAGCAAACTGGCAGCGAATGGGCCCGGAGAAGTAAGAAATGTCTTCCTTACGCTTCTCCGGTCGCTCTACCTGTACCGTAACTACATCGGCGTATTGCGTCGTTTTACTGAAGAAGCCCGCCCAGTACATGCCTGGTTCGAAGCGCACAAATTCATTACCCGTAATGCCCTGAACCACCGATCGGTAGCCCTGATCATTGACTGAGAAAGGGTTGAATAAAGCCGCCGTCAATAATACTATTACCGCAGCGACAGCGAGGAGGATTTGCTTGGTGTTGACTTTCATAACAAAGGTGTTTATAGGTTTTGTTTGACTTAAAGATAGGGTCGAAAGGAATTGTGTCAAGTGAGACTCGATAAGCCAAGGAGGGGACTCGACCAAGCTGGATGAAAGACCGATTTGCGGGCTGGCAGAGAGCCAGCGCCCGACCTGGCTCGCCGCCAGGGTATTTCCTGCCTGCTGCTTTTATCCTTACCTTGCACCTGCGTCCGCGCCCCAATAGACCACGCCCGTATGAAACAAAGCCGCCAACTGCTAGAAACTGACCAGAAAGCCCTGGAAATCAACCTTAATCCTAAGGTGTACGGCACCTTTGCGGAAATCGGGGCCGGGCAGGAAGTAGCCCGCTACTTCTTCCAGGTGGGGGCGGCGGCCGGTACGATCGCGAAGACGATGAGCGCCTACGATAAGGTGTATTCCGATCAGATCTACGGGGTGGAGCCTACCGGTCGCTACGTCTGCGAAAGCCGCATCCATAAGATGCTGGACCACGAGTACGAGCTGATGGTGGACCGCCTGCGGCACGACCGGCCGGACACCAACTTCTTCGTCTTTGCCGACACGATTGCCGCCATCAACTACTCCCGTACCATCCCGGGAAATGGCTGGATGGGCCTGCGCTTTCAGCTCGACCCCGCCTCCAGCCAGCACAACGACCTGCTGCTGCACGTGCGGATGCTGGACAATGACAACCAGCTGCAGCAACAAGCCATCGGGATCCTGGGCGTAAACATGATCTACGCCGTTTACCATTACTACGATGACCCGGAAACCCTGGTCCTGAGCCTGCTCGACGGCCTTAAGGGGCGGATTTCGATCGATATGATCGTCCTGGAAGGACATAACTTCAGTGTGGATAACCGCCTGCTGAGTTTGTGGCTCGTGAAGCACGGCCTGACGAACATCACCATGTTTGACCCGCGGGGCCGCTCTATCCACCCGAGTGAATTTCTTTACCGGAAATCGGTGATGGTTGTCCGGGGAAGCTTCCGGCCGATCACGCTCGTCAACGAGGATATGCTGAAAGCCGGCTACCACCAATTCCGGGAGTCGGAAGGAATTGATCCGGCTAAAAGCTTTTTGTTGACGGAGCTGACCCTCGATAACCTGCAGGCGAGTGCGGAGCTGAACGAGCGCGATTTCCTGCACCGGGCCACGCTGCTGAATGCCCTGGGGCAGACGGTTGTCATCTCCAATTACGGCCGGTATTCCGACCTGATCAATTACCTGAGCCTTTATAAAGTTAGCCCGGTCGGTATCGTCCTGGGCGTAAACGAGTTGCTCCAACTCATCTCCCAGCGGTACCTGGACAATCAGGATGGCCGGCTGCTGGCCGCCTTTGGCGAAATTTTCACCCGCAACGTCAAGCTCTACGTTTACCCCGCCCAGCAGGAGGGCTCTGCCGATCTGATGAACGCGCAGAACGTTCCCATTCCGGAAGGGGTGAAGTTCCTCTATAAGCACCTGATCGATAGCGGCCAGATTGTCGACATCGACAACTTCCACCCGGAGAACCTGCACATCTACTCCACCAACGTCCTCAATATGATCAAATCCGGCGAAGAAGGCTGGGAGCAGCTGGTGCCGGAAAAAGTGGCCGCCCTGATCAAGGAAAGGAATCTCTTTGAGTACCCGAGTGAGAAGCTGTCGTTTGAGTATTAGAAAAGGGGGCGGGTTGTAGCGGGTGTTGCTATCTTGATGTCAAGTAGTAGAGGAAGAATCAATTACTGAAAAACGGCAGAAAGTCGACGGT
>JAUIIF010000344.1 GCA_030431945.1 Bacteroidia bacterium
GGAAATCAATACGCAGATTGAGGCCCGGCTTGGTTGTCAGGAAGGGGCCTTCTGCTTTGCCGTGGCGCCCCCGCTGGGGCGCCTCATGGCCCGGCCCTCGGTGGCGTATATGCGTAAGCTGGCACAGTACCCGGATAACCAGGCGGTGTTTAGAAGGCTTGCGCAGTAAACTCCGGCTTAGGTACCATGCCATTATTTACTCCTTACCCCGCACCCGCGACCGCGCCCCCAAAGGTCGGCCACTCCGTCAAATACTAAGCTGCCCGGATACTTCCTACTCCCCCGGCGTGTACCCGCGGTTTAACCCCGGCAGCGCCAACAACGCAATCAACCCGATCAGGATGTTGCACCCGACGTTAATGGTGAAAAAGCTGATGTTGGCCCAGCTGAAGGCCTCCAGGGAGTTGATGCCGTAGAGTTGGAGCGCCTCGCCGGTCAGAAAATGGTAGGTGCCCATACCGCCCGGACTGGGGATGACGATGCCCCAGCCCCCGGCAACGAAGGTAACGAGCGCCGCCTCCAACTGTAGCGCCGCCGTGGGGGAGAAGGCCAGGATCACGAAGTAGGTCATCAAAACGTACATCACCCAGATATTGATGCTGTGCAGGAAAAAGAAGACGGGGCTGTCGACTTTCAGCGCGGTTTGCATCCCCTCGCCGAAGCCTTTGACGACGCCCAGGATTTTTTGACCGACGGTACTGCTCATGAGGCGCGCCCGCTGCCACCAGCCCAGACCCAGCACGACGCCGCCGGCGATGGCACCGAAAATGGCCAGGCTCCGCAGGGTATCCTTTTTATCCCCTACAGCCACCAGTTCCATGGCTTTATTCCAGAGCGTTTCCCGGCCGAGCAGCAGGGCAATACCCGTAATGAGTAAGAGCATGATAACGTCAATGGTGCGCCCGACGACGATGGTGCCGACCACCCGCTCCAGGCTGATTTTTTCGTAACGTGACATGGAGGCGGCCCGGACGACCTCGCCGATCCGCGGGAAGCCCAGGTTGGCAAAGTACCCCAGGTTGATCGTCAGGAAGGCATTCAGCAGGCGGGGGGTACTGCCGAAGGTCCGCAGCATCATGTTCCAGCGGATACCCCGGCTGAGATTACTGACGGAAAAGGCGACCAGCGTCAGCAGCAACCAGAAAGGGTTGGCGCTTTTGAAGTCGGCCACCAGTTTGTCCAGTAATTTACACTGGTCTTCCGGCGTACCGTCCAGCCGGCACTGTTCGAGGTAAGCTGCTTGCTGGCTGCTGTACAGGAGGTACAGAATGCCGACACCGATGCCGACGAAGACAACGAATTTCAGGACGTTGACGAGGGTCTTGTTCATGGGGCAAAGGTAGGGAGGGCGGTCGGTTCTTTAGCCTTGTACTGGTGCTGTATTTCCGGATAGGTTACCGATGACCTTAACTCGTTCGCCGAGGCGCGACGCAGTAGCTGATTCGTCGGTCCCTGTACCATTGCCCGTTATCAGGTCGTTTTCTATCTTGTTCCCATGAAATTAAACACCCTGGAATTTCAGTACCCCTGGCGCGCCTACCAGGCGCGCGTGCTGGAGAACCTTGCGCGTTACCGCGAAGACCGGCGCGTCCACATCGTCGCGCCGCCCGGTGCCGGAAAAACGGTGTTGGGGCTGGAGATTATTCGCCGCGTCAATAAGCCTGCGCTGGTCCTTTCCCCCAGCCTGACCATCCGCGCCCAGTGGGCGCAGCGCTTCCGGGATGATTTCTGTGCGGACCAGGATTTGATCTCCCACGACCTGGCCCAACCGGCTCCCTTAACGATCGTTACCTACCAGGCGGTTTTTGAACACTTTAAACGTCAGGGGACGGAGGGCCTGGAGTGGGTTGAGTTGCTGGTGGTGGATGAATGTCATCACCTCCGCAATGAATGGTGGAAAGTCCTCGATGCGCTCACCGAAACGTACGCGCCCGAGCTCGTGGCCCTGACGGCCACACCACCGTACGACGTTTCGGGCATTGAGTGGCGGCGCTACCACGATTTCTGCGGCGAGATCGATGAAGAAATCAGCATTCCCGAACTGGTAAATTCCGGAGACCTTTGCCCGCACCAGGACTACCTCTACCCCGTACTGCCTCCCGCAGGGGAGGCTGACGTCGTCCAGCGCTGGCAGGCGCAGAAAGAGGAGTTGCTGGAAGCCATGCACGAGCGTACTGGTCTGGCCCTTTACCTCCGGGATCATCCGTGGCTGCGCGACCCGGAGAAGCATTACACGGATATCTTTGAACGGCCGGAATACTTCACGTCCTTACTGAGTGTTTTGCGGGCCCAGGGGAGTGAACCACCAGCCTCGGCGCTCGGCGTATTGCACGGCGAAGCAACGTTGGCACCGGCGCTCAACGGGCACTGGGCAGCCATTTTCTTACAACGCGCCCTGCGCGAAGACCCTTATTTCGATACCGAAGAGGGTAAAGCCCTGCTGCGCTCCTATCGCCGGATTATTACCGGAATGGGCGCCTGGAGCCAGGGGAAATTGTACCTGGATAGTGACCTGCCCCCCGGTGCCGGCAAAACAGCGGCGGAGCTGGATAGCCCGGTGGCAAAACTCGCAGCGCTGGTGGAGATAGCCCGCTTTGAAAGCGAAGACCTCGGGACCGATTTGCGGATGGTGATGCTCACGGATCATATTTATCCGGAACTGTTACCAACAACAGCTTATGATCGGACACAACTCACCAAAGTCGGGACGATTCCCGTTTTTGAAACCCTCCGGCGGCAGACTAATACCCTGTACGAAGGTGACCTGGCGGTCCTCACGGGGAGTCTGGTCATCATCCCGGAGCACGCCAAAAGCCGCTTGCTGGAGCTGGCGTATACGGAACTGCCTACGGAGCGGGTGATCCGAACCGAGGCTTTGTTTCCGGGCAGTAAGTACCTGAAAGTAAATACCGGGGGGCTGGCGAATAAATATGCGGTGGGCTGGATTACGCAGTTGTTTACCGAGGGCGTCATCCGCATCATCGTCGGCACCAAATCCTTACTCGGGGAAGGCTGGGATGCGCCCGTGATCAACAGCCTGGTACTGGCGAATACGGTAGGTAGCTTCGTGCTGAGTAATCAGATGCGGGGCCGGGCGATTCGTACCGTCAGGGGGCGGCCGGATAAAACGGCCAACATCTGGCACCCCGTGGTGGTGCACCCCGGCGTCCGCCGGGGCGGGCCGGACGTGCGCCGGCTGCGCCGGCGCCTGCGGGCCTTTGCGGGGCCGCGCCTGGATGGAAAGCCGGTCATTCAGAACGGCATGGCCCGCTTCGGGATTGATTGGGATAAGACGACCAGCCAGGCCATGGAGTTCGTCCGGGAACGGACCCTGCAGGCCGCCGTGAAGCGGGAGGACCTGATCGAAAGCTGGAACAGGGCCCTCGCTACCGGCACCCAACTTGTCGAAGCCATTAAGCCACCCGGCGAGCGGTATTACGAGCGGCAAGACCCGCTCACCCTTCATTACAAAGAAAGTATTGACCGCTACTTTGAACAGGATTACCGGCTGTTCCTGCTGGAAATTAAGCGGGCGACGTTGGTGGCTTTCGCGGCAAGTGCCGTATTTACCTTAGTCAGTACGCCAAGCTGGTTGTTCCTGGTGCTGTTACCGGTCATCGGCTTCGGGTTGTATTTCGTCGGGACGCGTTTCCGGAAAATGTACCAACGGGCGGAAACCCTGAAGCTTGCGGAGCGGCACGAGGAAATTTACGCCCGGGAGTTGCGGGTGAAACCCTACCTCACGTACCCCGTTCTGCTTTCGCTGTTGCCGGCCATTTTTAATCCCGTCGCTACCCTGGCTTTCTGGGCCGTTGGCCTGATTTGGCTGGCGGCTTACCTGCGGGCCAACCCCGGTCGGAAAATGACGGAAGCGACCCGGCGCTTTGAGCTGCTGGCGGATACCAGGCACCGCCTCATGACTTACGGTCGGGCCCTCGCCGAAAGTATTGCCGCTGCCGGCTTGTTCCACAAAGCAACCCCCGAACAACTTCGCCTGGAAGAAGACGGCGAAGAAATGTTTCTCTATCTCTCGGAAGCCGAGCACCACGATACTCACCTTTTTGCCGGTGCCCTGGCGGAGTTGATGAGCCCCGTGGATAACCCTCGTTACCTCCTCCGTCTGGACCTTCCCAACGACTGGACGAAGGGAGAATATTTTCTTTCCGTACCCGCCGCTCTGGGTAATAAAAAAATGACCGCCGACCTGGCCAACCGCCTGAGCAAAAGCGTTGATCATACCTTTAACCCCGTCTATACCCGCGAGCCTTCCGGAAGATTGCACCTGCTTACTGCTCGCCTGCAAGCGAGCGGAAAGGCAGATGCCGTCGCGGAAAGAGATATGCTGTGGCGATGACGAGAACATCAATTAAACAACAACAGGAAAATGAAAGTAAAATCAATCTACGTAAATCTGCCAATTAAAGATCTTGATAAAACAAAGGACTTTTGGACAAAACTTGGTTTTTCGTTCAACGAGCAATTTTCTGATGACAAAGCATTGTGTATGGTTTTAAAGGACGGACTGATGTATTCGATGCTTATCACTCACGAAATGTTCAGCACCTTTACTAACAGACCAATAGCAGACGGAACCAGTACCCAGGTTTTGACAGCGATTGAAGTTGATAGCAGAGAACAAGTTGACAAAATTGTAAAACTTGCACTTGAGAACGGTGCGACACGTTACCGGGAAGGTGCAGACCACGGCTGGATGTATTACGACTGTTTTGCAGACCTTGACGGACACCAATGGGAAATAATGTTTACTGACCCAACTCAAATGCAACAATAAAACTATGGCACAAGAAAAAATTACAATTAGGGCTACTGTCCTGGCTGACAAACAAAAAGTTTGGGACTACTACACGCAACCCGAGCACATAACAAAATGGAACTTTGCCGACCCAAGTTGGCATTGCCCGACCGCTAAGAATGACTTGAAAATAGGCGGAAGTTATGTGGCAAGAATGGAAGCCAAAGACGGGAGTTTTGGCTTTAATTTTGAAGCTGTATATACTGAAATTAATCAAGGTGAAAACTTTACCTATACAGCTGATGGACGTTTTGTAACCGTCGAGTTCAAAGAAACAAACGGTAAGACCGAAGTTACCATTACGTTTGACCCTGAAACAGAAAACTCAATTGACCTGCAACGAAAAGGTTGGCAAGCAATTTTGGACAACTTTAAAAAATATACGGAAACAAATTGACAACAAAAGAAAAACCGGTACTGACACTGTACATCAAATCATAGCTCCCGTTGAGCCACGAAGCTTCATGTAATAGCCGCCACCCGCTACCCGCCACCCCGTACCCCATGTCCGCTCTCATCGTCCCCTTCCTCCTTTTTCTGCTGACGTTGTTACGTTTCCTCCGGCGCTTTGCCGCCGAGACGGAGCGGCAAACGATGATTACCTGGCCGGAGGCGGCGGCGATCTTTACCTCATATCCCATCGGACTGGAAAAAAAGGGACAGCCAGGCGCGCCCACCGTA
>JAUIIF010000345.1 GCA_030431945.1 Bacteroidia bacterium
CATAGTGAACAACGGTCTTCCCCCTCAACAGCTCTTCCGAAAGACCACTGTACACGATGGTATCCGCCTGGCCGGCGGTTGCTGCCAACCAACTGAAGAGGTCGTCCGCAGGCTCGCCCCGGAGCAGGGGCGAATAGTAAAAGAGGTAGCCGTTGAATACGTAGCCGGTTTTGCCGGCGTAGGTTACCTCGAGGTAGGCCCCGTCCATATAATAAGGTTCTCCGCTCACCGTTTCCTCCTCGCGCCGGTACTGTACCCCGTCCATGGCCTTTACCTGCAGGGGACTGCCCCACTTTCCGGTAGGCTTTACGGCTGCGCCGAAGGGGATGACCATTATCTTTTCGGCGCCGGCAGTGCCGGCCGCACGCATGGTTAGTCCGGATGTTGCCCAGACGTACTGGGTGTTCAGGTCCAGGGCCGGCTGTGCGCAAAGCGCACCGGAGAAAAGTAAGCAGAGGATCAGATAACGCATAATGGTTGAATTTACTTTTCCAAAGATCGGGGAGAAAAAGGAACAGACGTAGCCCTGTTAGTAACTGCAGGCACTTTTCGAGCATCCGCGATCCTTATCTTCGCCGCCGCGGGAGATCAACTTCCCCCCGGATCGTACGTTTACCTACCAAAATAAGACCAATATGTCCGCCCAAAAAGACGCCAACTTTGCCACTCAATGTATTCACGGAGGTCAGGACCCGGACCCGTTGACGGGGTCAGTCATGACGCCCATCTACCAAACCTCGACCTACGCGCAGGAGGAGCCCGGCAAGCATAAAGGCTACGAATACGCCCGTACCGGCAACCCCACGCGCGATGCCCTGCAGCGCAACCTCGCGGCCATTGAGAAAGGAGAGCAGGCCATCTGTTTCAGCTCCGGCCTGGCGGCGATGGACAACGTGCTGAAGCTGCTGCAGCCTGGCGATGAAGTACTGGCCTCAGACGATTTGTACGGCGGCAGTTACCGGCTGCTAACGGCGGTATTTGGGCCCTTTGGCATCAAGAGCCGCTTTATTGACATGCGGGATCCGGCCAACGTCGAAAAGGAAATCTCTGCGGCCACCAAAATGCTGTGGATTGAAACGCCCACCAACCCGATGCTCAACATCGTGGACATTGCCGCGCTGACAAAAATTGCAGCCGAGCGCCAACTGCTTTCCGTGGTCGACAATACGTTCGCCAGCCCCTACCTGCAGCAGCCACTGACCATGGGCGCTGACCTGGTACTGCATTCGGCTACGAAATACCTCGGCGGCCATTCCGACGTCGTGATGGGGGCCGTGATCACCCGCAACGAAGACCTGGCCAAGCGCCTTTACTACCTGCAAAATGCGGCTGGTGCCGTCCCCGGCCCCCAGGATTGCTTCCTGGTACTTCGGGGGATCAAGACCCTGCACCTGCGCGTACAACGGGCCTGCGAAAACGCCCGTAAGATTGTGGAGGTGCTGCAGAAAAATGACCTGGTGGCCAACATTTACTACCCCGGACTGCCGGACCACCCGCGCCACGAAGTGGCGAAACGGCAGATGCGTGACTTTGGTGCCATGATTTCCTTCGACCTCAAAGAGGACACGCTGGCAGCAGCCACGCAGGTAATGAAGCACACCAAACTCTTCACCCTCGCCGAATCGCTCGGCGGCGTCGAGTCCCTGGTCGGCCACCCCGCCAGCATGACCCACGCAAGTATCCCGCGGGAACAACGCCTGAGCGTTGGCCTGACGGACAGCCTGATCCGCCTTTCGGTCGGCGTTGAAGATGCGGACGATTTGGTGAAGGACCTGGAGCAGGCCCTGGCGGCGGCGGTGCAGCAGCCGGCTTAAGCACGGTAAATGCTGTGTGTGTAGGTTGGCAGGTTAGCGCTTCCACCCTAACCTGCCAACTTACCTTATTCACCGATTATCTGACCAGATACGGCAGCCGGTATACCCTGGCGGCTTCTGACTTCTTTTTCTCGGTACTGATGTACAGGGTTCCGTCGGGGCTGAAGGCCAGCCCTTCGGGCTGGGCGAAGAACTTTTTGTCCAGGCGCTCCAGGTGATCAATCCGGCCGTCGGCGTTGAGGACCATCAGGACTTTGCCGACGGAAGAAGTAATGAACAACTGCCCTGTGAGCGGATGCACGGCGATGGCGGAGGGGGCCAGGTCGTATTCGTCGCGCCCCAGGAAGAAATCACAGAGCTGTTCGTGGCCGGTTGTTTTTTCACAACTGGCCAGGAAATTCTTTACCGCTTCCAGTTCGATGGCGTAGACGGGTTTTTCACTGAGCTTCCTGGTGGCCAGGTCAAAGGCATAAACGTAGCGGCCGTCCTTGTCGTTGCCGTCGTCTTTGGCGTCCCGTTTACACGCGAGCAGCAGCCGGTTGTTCCGGGCGTCATAAGCCAGTCCTTCCACGTCGTTATCCCCCGTCAGGAAACTGTTGAATTTTTCGACGGCCTGATCGGGCTGGCCAGGATTGGTCACCTGATAAAGCGTCCCCGTGGATTTGACGACCCAGATGTCGTCACCGATGGCTTCTATCCCTTCGTAGTCCCCATCTTTCCAAAAAGCAATGGCCCAAAGCAGGGCTCCGGTCTTAGCGTTTATTCTGAAAATTTTGCCTTCCTCATCCTGCACGGCGAGTAATTCATTGCGGTGCGCAGGGGAAACGGAAAGGCCGGAAATCTCGTCAAGCTCTTTAGGTAATTTGCCGATGAGTACCGGCTGATCGTAATTGTAACTTTTTGCCGCAGATTGCGCGGTAAGCCCCATGATTGCCAGGGCGCAAGCGCCGGCTAAAAGGAATCTGAACATATAGAAAGTTTAATCTTGGAAATTGGGAAGTTAAGCAGGGTGTTCCTTCTGACACATATAAAAACGATTAAAACGTTGAATTATTCCTTCCTCCTGCGTTGTATTTTTGCCGCATGCACACCCTGAAACTCAGTGGTCACGACCTGCAATTACACCCACTGCGGGCTATTTTCTGGCCGGCCCGATCCATGCTGTTACTCGCTGATTTACACCTCGGTAAAAACGCCCATTTCCGGAAAGCCGGTATTCCCGTTCCCCGGGCCGTTACCGATGACAATTTTACCCGGCTGGAACAATTGCTGCAGGAGCATCAACCCCGGCGCGTAGTATTCCTGGGCGACCTGTTTCACAGCGATTACAACCACACCTGGGCGACCTTTTGCGCCTTTACGCAGGCGCACGAAGAAGTATCTTTTGAACTCGTTCCGGGCAACCACGACATCCTTCCCGCCGCAGCCTACGTGGAGGCAAGGCTACTTATGCATCCGGAGATTTACGTGGTGGACAACCTGGCCCTGAGCCACCACCCCCTCCCCCCTGAAACGCTTCCGGAGGGTACGTACAACCTGCATGGCCACCTTCACCCAGGCGTACGCCTGGTTGATGCAGCGGGCAATGGCCTGAAATTACCGGCCTTTTTCTTTGGCCGGCGAGCCGGCATCCTTCCCGCTTTCGGGGCCTTTACCGGCTGCGTTGCCGTGCCGGTTCGTCAGGGAGACCGGGCCTTCGTCCTGGCGGAGCACCAGGTAATCGACGTCAGTGGCCAGGGGTAGCGTGCTTCCTTACCCCCCGGACAGAAGACTCATTACTGCTAAAACCTTTTCATGATTCTTGCCTTTGATGCCCACTATTCGGCCGGCGCCACCCGCCTCATCGCCGCCAGTTTCCCCTCCTGGGATGCCCCGGAGCCGGATGCCTTGCACCGGTGGGACGGCGGCCCCGCCGCGGACTATGCGCCAGGGGAATTTTACCGGCGGGAGCTTCCGCTTATACTGCGGGCCTTAGCGGATTTTGACGTAAGCGGGATAGAGGCCATTCTCATTGACGGCTACGTGTACCTGAACGAGCAAGGCCGACTCGGACTGGGGGGGCACCTCTACGCCGCCCTGCAGGAAAAAGTTCCGGTTATCGGCGTGGCCAAGTCCTATTTCCGGGGCACCAATGCGAGCCCGGTACTACGGGGCACCAGTAAGAAGCCGCTTTACGTTACGTCTCTGGGAATTCCTCAAGCGGAGGCTGCGGGCCTCGTTCAACGAATGGCCGGCCCCTACCGAATGCCCGATATACTGGCGCGGGTAGACCAGGCAACCAAGGCAACTGATGCGCCGTAAAACAGTGTGGGGCCACTTACCTCCCGGCAGTAGCCCCACTTTACTTTTACTGATGACTTGCCCGGTAGCGGGCAAGCAAGCCTGAATTACTTCAGGACAACGGTACCCTGGCCAACAAAGAATCCTTTGTTGTACAGCTCGGCGGTGTACGTACCCTCGGCGTACTGCTGAGACTCGACGTTCCACTCGGCGCAGTGATTAGCGGCAGAACCGTCAAATGAGAATACGACGGACTTGGTGTAAGGAATCTGCTCACCGCTTTCAGCACTCGTGAGTACCCCACTACCTTCGGCATCGATTTGGATGGTTTCGCCGGATGGGTTGATGATCCGCAATTCGAAGCTTTCTTCGCCGGGCTTGGCGACTGCATTGTCCATGCTGTTGAAGCAGATGTACAAGCGATCCACGCTATTGGCGTTTCTGCGATCAACGAACTTGCCACTGCTGCGTTCCTTCTGGCCCACTACGGTGACATTGTTGGTCTTCAGTACACTGGCAATGCCAACTTTCCGGCTCAGTTCCTGGTTCGACTCCGTCAGTTGCTCGCGTTCGCTGACGAGTACCGCGCGCTCCGTATTGAGGCTTTCGTTTTCCTGCCGGCTTACCTGCAGGTCGCTGCTGAGCAAGTCACGTTCGGTCGTCAGGCGCTCGTTGTTTTCGCTGAGGTCAGCAATTTGCAGGCGCATTTGTTCGAGTTCGGCCAGGTAGCCGTCCGTTTGGGTACGCAGTTCCTGCAACTCACGACGGGCAGCCACCAGATTGCGGCTGTCACGCGTCAGGCTGGAGATCTTGTCGCGCTGCGTACGAAGTTCGTCCTTCTGCTGGTCAATGAGGGCGTTCAGCTCTTCGTTGCTGCCGCGCATTTCCTCTAATTCGGCAAGGCTCTCGTAGTATTGCTTCTCGGCGGTGGCCTTGAACTGCTCCATTTCTACCAGGTCAGTAGATAGCTGAGCGTTTTCCGTACCGCGGTTCGCGAAGCCGATACCGAGACCGATGAGGCCCAGGAGGAGTACAGCGATGATGCCGATCAGCAGGGGACTGCGGTTAGGTTTAGGCGCCGGAGAAGGCGTAAACTTGGGAGATGGGGTGGATGGATTATTCTGAATGGTTGCCATATGGCGTTGGTTTAGTGATGGCCTTCACCACGGCGGCCAGTGCAATGGCCAGGATGAAAACCGATAAAAAATGTCCCGATTGTCTAAGCGTGTTTGATTCCGTGGGACGGGGCTATTAACGCATCTCTCGGGGAAAGTATTACGGAAATATGTTAAAGTTTGTTTGCTGCTTTTGGTCGCCGAAAGGGCAAAAAGTCGGGATGTGGCGTAATCATTGGCATTCCGGAGGATTGCGGGAAAGGATTT
>JAUIIF010000346.1 GCA_030431945.1 Bacteroidia bacterium
AGTAAAACCACTAAAAGGATATAAGTTCGTGAACAGGCAAAGGGAAATCATTGAAATGCAGGTGGATGGTATGGATTGTAACAACTGTGCCATGTCCATCCAGCGATTTTTGGAGCGCAAGGGGTTAACGGACGTACTGGTCAATTTTCAAACTAAAGAAGTCCGTTTTCGTCAGAATGATGAGGCGCTGGATCTGGACGGCGTGCGCGCAGGGATAAAACGCCTCGGCTTCACGGTCGTGGAACCCTCCGCACCAGCTGCAGGGCAGCACGGGCACGTTCACGACCACGAGGCCGTGGCCCGCCGCCGCTTGCTTATCTGTGCACTGCTTACGGCTCCGCTTTTAATCGGGCACCTGCTGATGACCTTTGGCGTTCACCTTGCCTTAATGCACAACGGTTGGGTACAACTGGCGCTGGCCGGCCCGGTATACCTGATTGGCGGCTTGTACTTTGGCCGCTCTGCCTGGGCGGGACTGCGGGAGCGGATGCTCAACATGGATGTACTCATTTTTCTGGGCGCTACGGCGGCTTTCGTCTACAGTCTGGTGGGCCTGGCCTGGCAAAACCCCGACTATTACTTCTTTGAAACGGCGGCGACGATAATTACCCTTGTCCTGGTGGGGAACTGGCTGGAAGCCCGGGCGGTTGAGCGCACAACCACCGCCATCGGTGCCCTGACGAACCTGCAGGAAGAAACGGCCCGCCGCGTAACGCCCAGCGGTACGGTAGTAACCCTGCCGGTGGAAGAAGTAGCCGTAGGCAACCACCTGCGGGTCAATATGGGCGATAAGGTGCCCCTGGATGGGGAGCTCCTGGAAGGTCACCTGACGGTAAACGAAGCCATGCTCACCGGAGAAAGCCTGCCGGTAGAAAAAAAGGCTGGCGATGCCCTGCTCGGTGGCAGTATCGTGGTTTCCGGACAGGCAGTACTCACGGTCACCGCCGGGCATAAGGACGGTACGCTGGCCAAAATCATCGAACTGGTAAAAACGGCCCAGGCCGATAAACCCGGGTTGCAACGGTTGGCCGATCGCGTAAGCGCCGTTTTCGTTCCGGTTGTCATCGTCATCGCCCTGCTCACCTTCCTGATCGGGTGGGGGACCGGGTACGCAACGCTGACCCAGGCCCTGATGAACGCCATCGCCGTATTGCTCATTTCCTGTCCTTGCGCAATGGGGTTGGCCACCCCGACGGCCGTCATGGTGGGCGTAGGCCGTTTGGCGAGCATGGGGGTACTGATCCGCGGAGGGAGTACCGTAGAGCGATTCGCCGGAATCGAGCAGATCGTGTTCGACAAAACGGGAACACTGACGACCGGCGATTTAAAAGTCCGGAATTTTCAGGTAGCCGACGGGGCCGATCCGAGGGAAGTAAGGGCGCTGATGTACCAAATGGAACAGGCTTCCAGCCATCCGATTGCGGCCAGCATCCTTGCTTTTCTGGAAGAACGTTCCCCGGCACCGGCGGCCGCGCCCCTGCACGTAACGGAAACGCCGGGCTTGGGGCTTACGGCCACCAGCGAGGCCGGCGACCACTACTACCTCGGGGCTAACCGGAACCTGCCGACTGCCGCAGTCGTTCCCGGAAATGCTGACGTTGTGCTCCTTAAAAATGATCACTTCCTCGCCAGTTTGCAGCTTGCTGATGAGTTGCGGCCGGGGGCGCGGTCGCTGGTGCAAGGTTTGGAGGACGAAGGAATTACCACCACCATGCTTACCGGCGATGCGGAAGCCAAGGCCCGGGCTGTCGCCCGGGAACTGGGCATCGAAACGGTGTATGCTGAGCAGCTGCCCCAACAGAAACTGGAAAGAATTGCCAGCCTGAGCGCGGCCCGGCCAACGGCCATGGTCGGCGACGGGATCAATGATGCGGCCGCCCTCAGTCGCGCAGATTTAGGCATTTCGCTCGGCGGCGGCTCCGCCGCCGCCCTGGACGCCGCCCAGGTGGTGCTGCTGCGGGACGACCTGAACCTCCTCGCCGAAGGCCGTAAAGTCGCCCGCCTGACCCTGCGGACCATCAAGGAATCCCTTTTCTGGGCCTTCAGCTACAATATCGTAGCCATTCCACTGGCCGCCCTGGGGTACCTGAACCCCATGTGGGCAGCCCTGTTCATGGCTTTCTCCGACGTGGTGGTGATCGGCAACGCCATCCGCCTGAAACGGCGGAAAGCGTAGTCTCGTGGCCGGAAGATCACCGTGCCGGTTTGCACAGGCCGGAGGCGGATCGCAATCCAGCAGACAATCCCCCCTTTCTCCTGCATTAAGGGCTTAATCCCCTGTGCCGATTAGCCGCTTTCTCGCTTGTGCCTTTACTATCTTTGCCGCCCTTAACCACCCCGGCATTAAATCCCCAGGCTACCATGACTTTCCGCTCCTCTTTGATCGCCCTTTGTTTTCTGGCCCTTTTTTCCTGCCGCAACGACTTTACCCTCGAAGGAGAGTACCAGGACATCCCCGTCGCCTACGCTTTCCTGAACGCTGAAGATGACCGTCATTTCGTCCGGGTGCAGAAAGCCTTTCTGCAGTCAGGCGGTAATGCGGAAACGAATGCCGGAATCGCTGACAGCATTTATTACGCTGCTGACGAAGCAACCGTGATCATCGAAAATACGACGGACGGTACCAGCACGGAACTGGAGCGGGTAAACGGAGAACAATTTGGCCTCGACCGCGAAGACGGCCTGTTTGCCACCACGCCCAATGTCCTTTATACCGTCCGGGACAGTGATTTTGACCTGGAAGGAGGCGACGCGATCCGCCTGGTCGTGCAACGGCCCGGACAGCCCGATGCCGTCGCTACCATCAATCTGCTGCCGCAGATCACGATCAACCGCCCGACGGATATGGCACGAATCGAGGAATATACCCGGCCCGTCGTACTCAGCTGGTCAAAGGAAGCGGGGGCCGCCATTTATGACGTCACCATCTTCTTTAATATCCGGGAACTTTTCCCCGCCAATCCTTCCCAGAACCGGGATGTCCGCCTGGAATGGAACGTAACGGATGGTTTTGTCCCGGGCGGCGACCAGACTTCCGATCGCCTCGTTCGGTACGACATCATTTCCGAAGGGTTCTACCAATTCCTGGGCAACGCCCTCGAACCAAATAGTGACGTAGTACGGCGGTTTACGGACTTTGATATTCAGGTCTCCGCTGCCGGAGAGGAAGTCCTGGAACGACGCCTGCAGGAAAGTGCCAATGCCGGTCTGACCAGTTCCGGGGTGCTGCCCCGCTACACCAACCTCATCGGCGGCCTTGGCCTGATTACCAGCAATACGACTGCACTACGTGAAGGCATCGTCATTGACAGCGGTAGTTTCGACAGTCTCCGGGACGGCCGGTACACGCGGACACTGGGATTCCGGTAACCAAGGAACAGGTGCCCGCTCAGCTCGTCCGCCTGCGTCGTGAGGATGGGGGCCCACGTAAGCTGACGCAGGAGCTGACTCCGTTCCGGGCTGCTTTGCGGTCGCCGGCTGAGCGGGGGGGACATCACCATTTGGTGGGAAGGAGCATTCTACCATTCGGCTGGAAGAATCATCACCCTTCGGCGGACGAGTCAGGCCGCTGCGCGTCCGCCTCGGCCGACGAATTGATGGGCTGCGTTACTCCTTGATGGTGTACTTTTTTTCCACCAGTCTTTTTCTGACACTTTTCGTGATCCGGGCGCCGAGCGTGTTGTCTTCGCCACTGGCGGCCTCCTTACGTGCTTGGGCAACGTAGGCATCCCGTTTTTGGGTCAGGGCCTGAATTTCGGCCTGTAGCAGTTCCCGTTCGGCTTTGATCGCCTTTATTTTGGCCACGAGGGCTTCGTCATCCAGGTTTTTCAGTTCCTCCGGTAGTGTTGCTTTTTCTTTTTTTATCCGGCTGGGCTCGGCGTCGTAGGCATCGACCAGGTCCCAACTTTCATTTTTGTACTTGGCACTGGCTTTGTACCTGGCCCGGCTGCTCAGGTTGGCTTTACTGTAGCTGGCGGCATTCGAGTCCTGGATGGCCTGGTTGGCCTGCAGGCGGCTTCCGTCCTGACCAATGGCGATGTAGGTCTTGTTCAGGCGCTGGTTACTGCTTTCAATGGCATCGTCATACGGCGAAGCAATAAAAACGACGGTTTCGTCCTGATTGATGTAGAAAAAGTCACCGTCCTCCTCCGTCAGGGTGTTGTTCCACGTCCGGCCCTCGGAGCTGTTGGGATCGCCGCAGAAGATGGTATTGACGATGATGCCCCGGGCACGGGCTTTTGCCAGTGCCTCTTTAGCCACGACTTCCCCCTGCAGGAACGATTCGTTGCCGGCGATGTAGATGAGCTTGATGGTGCGGTCGCTGTCGTCCCAGGCCAGTTCTTTGGTGCTGGTTTGGATGACGTGGCCACAGTACTCGTCGCCACCGCCCGTTGTGAGGGCAAACAGTTTCTCACTGAATTTGTCGACGTCGGTGGTCAGAGGGACGATCTGTTCGATGTAGCCAGTCTGGGGCAACAGGCCAGAATTGCCGTAGTGGTAAAGGGCAATTTCGATGTCCGGTACTTCGCCGTCTTTTTCGGCTTTCAGAATTTCGCTGAGGATATTCCAGAGGCGGGCCTTGGCCTGGTCGATCAGGCCGTCCATGGAGCTGCTGGTATCCAGGAGGAAAGCAATCTGGATCCGGTTTTCGGACGTGGGCGCGGCCGCAGGTGCCGTAGCAGCATTAAGGGCAGGGTAGGGGACGGAGGCATAGCTGCCACAGGAGGCGGCCCTGGTCAGGGTGAGCAAGACCAGGGTAGCGGTAAAAACGGCGGCGGAGAGCCAGGTAAAGGTGGAAGGGATTTTCATGTCCAGGTTTTTCGAGGTTGAAGGCCTCAGGTGATTGGGTCTGGACACAAATTTGCGGCGCGGCCTCACGCCGCGCCAGCCGGACTTGGTGAATGCGCCCACTGACTTGGTGAACGCCGCAGTTGACTACGCCCGAAGAAGGCGTTTTGGTGCCACCCGCCACTCACCACCCGTCCTTACACGTTAAACCGGAAGTGCATCACGTCACCGTCCTGCACCACGTATTCCTTTCCTTCCACGCCCAGCTTGCCGGCTTCCCGGGCACCGGCTTCGGAGCCGTATTCAACGTAGTCGGCGTAGTGAATAACTTCCGCCCGGATGAATCCTTTTTCGAAGTCCGTGTGAATCACGCCCGCAGCACCGGGGGCTTTGGTGCCTTCGGTAATCGTCCAGGCCCGAACTTCCTTCTCGCCGGCCGTGAAGTAGGTCAGCAGGTTAAGCAACTGGTAGCTGGCCCGGATCACGCGGTTGACCCCGGGCTCGCTCAGACCCATCTCTTCGAGGAATTCCAGTCGTTCTTCCTTGGTGTCCAGTTCAGCGATTTCTGCTTCGATCTGGGCAGATACCAGGATAATTTCTGCCTTTTCGGCGGCGACGGCGGCCTTGAAGGCCTCCGTGTGTTTGTTCCCCTCCGGGAAGCTGCCTTCGTCGACGTTACAGAC
>JAUIIF010000347.1 GCA_030431945.1 Bacteroidia bacterium
TGGCGACGTTAACCACTGAAAATGCAGAACTGCGGAGTGTGGCCACCCCGGCCAACCCTTACACGCCGCACCAGCCGGTGATGGACCCGAACCTGCCGACGGCGGCCAGTACGCCCCCCTCCGGCGAGCCCCTCGTCATCCGGGCCGATACGACCGAACCCGGCGTCCGTACCGGCAGCCAGGGAGATGCTGAAGTTATCGTACAAACAACGCCTTCGGTGCATATCCCCATTATCTCCGGGAGTAAGGATGCACACGAAGATGACCTGACGGCCATCAACAACATCGGCCCCTTCCTGCAGAAGAAACTGAACGAAGCGGACATCTTCACCTACGAGCAAATCGCCCGCTGGTCGGAAGCAGACATCGTTACCTATACCGGCCTGATCGGCTACATCCCCGGCATCATCCAGCGGGATGACTGGGTAGGACAGGCCAGGGTACTCGCCGCGCAGCCCCACCAGAAGGGGCAGGAAACGCCCGTGGAAACAACGGGGGAAACTGAAGAAGACAGCTTCCAGATCATCGAAGGTATCGGACCTAAAATTGAGTCCGTACTGAAAGCTTCGGGCATAATGACCCTCAGCCAGTTGGCGGATACGCCGGCGGACCGGCTGCGGGAAATCCTGGAAGAGGCCGGCAGCCGCTTCAAAAGCCACGACCCGAAGACCTGGCCCGTACAGGCAGGCCTGGCGGCGGACGGTAAGCTGGAGGAACTAAAGGCCTGGCAAGGGGAACTTAAAGGAGGAAAATAATACGCCCGCCGGCCGCAACGCAGCCTTCAGGACAAACGCATACCCTAGCGTAAACTTGATGGCCGCCCCGGTTACCACCCAAAGGCCTGTCGATTTCTGCAGTGGTCATTGCCGAAGGGTCCTCCCGCCCCAGCGGAGCGGTGTGGGGAGGGATCGAAGGAGAGGTAAAAAAGACGATGCATCCGCCCCGCTGTCTTCAGGCACAGACCGGGAAATCTCTGCTGCGGCAGTTGCCCGGGCCACCTTTTACAATTCATTTACGTACGGGAGAGAGAAGCTTTTAAAAAGAAGTATTACATTTGTAGTATTAACGATTGGTGGCGGAATAACTAAGTGCTGCATCAGGACGTTAATCTGTTTTCCTCGGCAGTGGAAAGCCATAAATCCACTCCGCCGTATTTTTGCTCCCTCTTACAGCAAACGTTTTCCCATGTTGCGATCTTTATTTTCCCTATTGCTCCTTTTTTCCGCCCTGGGCCTCACGGCCCAGTTCACCAATCCGATCAGCTGGACCTTCAGCACGGAACACGTGGCGGGGGATGAATTTTTGCTGGTGGCCAAATCAACGGCCACGGATGGTTTTGCGATCTACAGCCAGTTCACCCAGGAGGGTGGCCCCGTGCCGACGACCTTCACCTGGGCGGAAGGCGACCACTACGAGCGCATCGGCCAGGTGGAGGAAAAGGGACACCGGAAGACCGGGATGGACGATTTATTTGGCGTAGAGGTGATTAAATTCCTCAGTGACCAGCCGGTCACCTGGACCCAGCGCGTAAGGGTAAAGGACTACACGAAGGCCATTGAGGTGACCTACGAGTGGATGTGCTGCGACGACGAGCAATGCCTGCCGCCCACGGATGATACGCACGCTTTTCAACTGAGTCCGGTAGGTAAAGGCGCCAGCGGCGCCGTGGAAACACCGGAGACAAAGGGAACCGGGCAACCGCCGGCGGCCGCGAACCAGGAGGTGGCGGTTGCTACCCCGCAGGAAGTAACCAAGCCCCAATCCTCTGCCCCAACAACTTCCCCCGCACCTGCGTCCGCGCCCCCTGCAACAACAACGGCAACGGAACCTGCACCTACGGCGACCCCTGCCGGTCAACCCCTGGCTACCTACACGGCAACCGGCCCTGCGGCCACGGAGAACGACCCGATCAGTTGGTCTTTCCGCGCCGAAAAAATCAACGACAACGACTACCGGCTGTCCATGACCGGACACCTGGAGGAGGGCTGGACGATCTACAGCAAGGACACGGACCCGGAAGCCGGCCCCATTCCCACCACCTTCCTGATTGAAGCGGCGGACATGGTGGAAACGGTGGGGGAAGTTTCCGAAACCAGCGCTACGCTAAAGGCTAAATTTGACAAAACGTGGGATGCGGTTGTCCCTAAAATCAATGGCGGTACCGTTACCTACAGCCAGGTGGTGCGCGTGGCGGGCGAGACCGTCGCCAAAGGCTACGTGGAATACCAGGCCTGCGACGACGAAATGTGCTTTCCCCCCAAGGAAGTACCCTTTGCCCTTGACCTGACGGGGGCCACGCCCGTAGCCTCCATCGACGGCATCAGCGGCGGTAACCCGGCCGGCAACCCCGGCCCCGCTCTTCCTTCCACCCTGCCGGCGAATGAACTTGGCATCACGGTTCCCTTCAACCCGGAACCAATCGGCACCTGCAGCGACGGGGCTAAGGAAACGGCGGGTAAGACCCTGCTGAACGTCTTCGGGCTGGGCTTCATTGGCGGCCTGCTGGCCATGCTGATGCCCTGTATTTTTCCCATGATTCCACTGACCGTGAGCTTCTTCACCAAGAGCGGCGGTACCCGGGCGCAGGGCATTCAGAAAGCCTCCCTTTACGGCTTTTTCATTTTCCTGATTTACGTCCTTTTAAGCCTCCCCTTCCACCTCGTACAGGGGCTGGATCCGGGATTGCTGAACAACATTGCCAGCAGCGTACCGCTCAACGTGCTCTTCTTCGTCGTCTTTATGTTCTTCGCCGGCAGCTTCTTCGGTTTTTACGAACTGACGTTGCCGGAGAGCTGGAGCAACCGCGCCAGCCGGGCCGAAGGCACGGGCGGCATTGCCGGTATTTTCTTCATGGCCCTCACCCTGGCCTTAGTCAGCTTTAGTTGTACCGGCCCGATTCTCGGTAGTCTGCTGGTGGAAGCCGTGAGCGACGGCGCCTGGCCCCTGACGGCCGGGATGGCGGGCTTCGGCGTGGCCCTCGGCCTTCCTTTTGCCCTCTTCGCCGCTTTCCCCGGCTTCCTGAACAATATGCCCAAGAGTGGCGGCTGGCTCAACAGCGTGAAGGTCGTCCTGGGTTTCGTGGAGGTGGCCCTGGCCTTCAAATTCCTCTCCAACGCCGACCTGGTGGGAGAGTGGGACCTGTTGCGTATTGAGCCTTTCCTGCTCGTCTGGATACTCTGCTCGCTGGGCATCGCCGCTTATTTGTTCGGCTTCATCCGCTTTCCGCTGGACAGCAAGAACCGCAAGACCGGCCCTGTCGGCATGGCCATCGCCGTACTGGGGGTGGTCTTTACCGCGTACCTGGCGCTGGGCCTTACTGCCGACGGCGATACGGGAACCTACCGCAACCGGAACCTGCTGAGTGGCATCGCGCCGCCCGTGTGCTACAACTACCTGTTGCCCTGCGACGAAGACAAAAACATCACCCCCTTCAAAAGCCTGGAAGAAGGCCTTGCCTACGCACGTAAGGTAAATAAGCCGGTGATGCTGGACTTTACCGGCTACACCTGCGTCAACTGCCGGAAAATGGAAGAAAACGTCTGGACTCAGGAAAATATCCGTCGTTACCTGACCGATGAGTACGTGATCGTCAGCCTCTACACCGATGACCGCTCTCCCCTCCCCGAGGCGGAACATAAAGAAGTGGTGCGGCTGGATGGTACGGGCCGGACGAAACTGATTGACCAGGTGGGAGAGAAGTGGTACTACTTCGAGCAGTCTGTTTACGCCCGGGCGACCCAGCCCTTCTACGTCCTGGTCAGCCCCGACGGGCAGACGCTGAACCCTCCCGTAGCTTATACGGCGGATGCAGACATTTACGAAGAATTCCTGGAGTGTGGGTTGAACACGTTCCGGTCGCTGCAGCAAAGTAAGTAGGAGGCTGCTGCCGCCGGCAGTTACTTGACCACCTTCAGGCTTAGGTCCAGGCTGGTGGCGGAATGGGTCAGTGCCCCGACGGAGATAAAGTCGACCCCGGTTTGCGCTACGTCGCGAATGGTCTCCAACGTAATACCTCCGCTTGCTTCTACTTCGTATTTTCCATTGATGTGGGCAACGGCTTCCCGCATGATGGGCAGTTCAAAGTTGTCGAGCATAATCCGGTTTACCTGCCCAACGTTAAGCACTTCCATCAGTTCCACCAGGTTGCGGACTTCTACCGTAATCGGCAGCTCCATATTGTTCTCTGCGAAAAAGGCGCGGACGCCTTTGATGGCTGCAGTAATGCTGCCGGCGGCATCGATGTGATTGTCTTTGATCATGATGCGATCGTAGAGCCCGTCCCGGTAGTTGCTGCACCCGCCCAGGCGAACTGCCCATTTTTCGAGGAACCGGAGGTTCGGCGTCGTCTTACGGGTATCCAGAACGGTAACGGGCAGGTCTTCCACTTCAAAGGCGTAGCGGTTGGAGAGGGTCGCAATGCCACTCATCCGCTGCATCGTGTTGAGCACGAGGCGCTCGGCCTGCAGCAGGGCCCGGGAGTTGCAGGTAACGAAGAAGGCCTCATCACCAACGTGCATGAGGTCACCATCCTCCATCCGCTGGTCAAACTCCGCCGTAGGGTCTACGGCCGTGAAGATCATTTTGGCCACTTCCACGCCGGCCAGTACGCCCACGTCCTTTACGAGCAGGCGGGCGGTGTCCCGGTTCGTCGCGGGGATCGTGGCTTCACTGGTGTAATCTCCGGGGCCGACGTCTTCCGCCAAAGCCTCATTAATAAACTGCAGAATGCGTTGGCGCAGGGATTCAGACATGGGGGGGGTGGACATACTTGCTGTTTTGGGGCCGCAAAGGTAACGGTTTTCAACAGAGGAAACCAGGGGGTATTTGGCGCGGCCGCAGGGGCAATACTTCGTTAATAAGAAGCAAAGTACGGCGTGCCTGCCCGGGGTTTTCTGCGTAGGGGCCTATCTTTAGCGTAACCTGATTCCCGCCCATGCCTACCCCTTATCTACGCTTTGGCCTTGTCCTGGCAGTATTACTTTCAGCCGTCGCTTATGCCCTGCAACCCGCACCTCGTCATTGTGGCGTTCCTGACTCGCCGGAAGCCCGCTACCCGGTCGGCGAACTGCCCGGCGAACGCCACACCTCCGCGGCCGATTACCTGAAGCGGCCCCACGTAGAGCTCCCTACCTTCCCCGGCTGCGACGCCCCCGACTACGCAGAGCGGGCGCGTTGCGGACAGCGGCAACTGGCCCGCTACCTCAACCAGCACGTTAACCCGCGCATGGTGCGGGGTAAAAAAGGCCGCGTTATCATCGCTTACACCATCGACCTGGCCGGCCAGGTCCGCGAAGCCGAGCTGGCCCGCCCGGCGGACCCCCAGCTGGCCGCAGAAATGATGCGCATCGTCGGCAATATGCAGGGGCAGGACTTACGCTGGCGCCCGGCTAAAATCGATGGCGTTGTGCGGGCCATGACCATTCTGCTGCAGGTATCCGTTGGCCAACCGTGCCCAAAGGGTGATGATCA
>JAUIIF010000348.1 GCA_030431945.1 Bacteroidia bacterium
GCGGGCACATCTTCCCGGCCATTGCCATTGCGGACGAGCTGAAACGGCTCCGTCCGGATACCGAGTTCCTGTTCGTAGGGGCGCAGGGCCGAATGGAAATGGATAAGGTGCCGAAGGCCGGTTATAAAATTGAAGGTCTGTGGATTTCCGGTCTCCTGCGCAAGTTTACGCTGGACAACCTCAGCTTTCCCTTCAAAGTGCTTCACAGCCTGTGGACCAGCCGTAAGATCATCAAGCGTTTCCGGCCGGATGTGGTCGTGGGCACCGGTGGCTACGCCGGCGGGCCGGTTCTGTATGCTGCGGCAAAAATGGGCGTACCTACGCTGATCCAGGAGCCGAATGCTTTTGCCGGGTTAGCGAATAAGTGGCTCGGTAAGCACATGGATAAGATCTGCGTTGCTTTCCCCGGCATGGAAAAATTCTTTCCTCAGGATAAGCTCGTGGAAACGGGAAATCCGGTAAGGGAGGAACTGTTGAAGCGAGTGCTGGACCGGCCCCGCCCGGAGCAACCGGCAGGTCGGGTCAACGTCCTGCTCATGGGGGGCTCCGGGGGAGCCCGTTCACTTAATGAGGCGTTGCGCGACCGTACCGCAGCCATTGAGGCGCGGCCGCAGGTGCAGTGGCAGTGGCAGTGCGGGGCGGCTTACTACGATACCTTTAAAGACTGCGCTACCGCGCAGCTGCCCAACGTCAGCCTCTCCGCCTTCATCGATGATATGGAGCAGGCCTACCGTACCGCCGACATCGTCATCGGCCGGGCCGGCTCTACCACCATCGCCGAAATTCAGTTCCTCGGCAAACCGACCATCCTGGTGCCCAGCCCGTGGGTAACCGAAGACCACCAGACGATGAACGCCCGCGCACTGACGGAGCAGCAGGCAGCCGTGTTGGTGGCTGACCAGGAAGCCAGTGAGGTACTGGTCCCGACCGTTTTTGAACTGGCCGACCAGCCGGACAAGCGGAAGAAATTAGGCCAGAACGCTAAAGCAATGGCCCAGCCCGGTGCAGTTACCCGCATCGCGAACGAAGTCCTGAACCTTATTCCTTCATCCATCAATACCACCAGCTGATGCAGTTAGTTGACGTACAACAAGTCTACTTCATCGGCGTCGGTGGCATCGGCATGAGTGCCATTGCCCGCTACTTCCTTGGTCGTGGCGTGCTGGTGACCGGTTACGATAAGACGGAAACTCCCCTGACCCGAGCGCTGGAAAAGGAAGGCGTGGAAATTCACTACGGTGCTGCCCGGCCTGAGCTGGTACCGGATCCAGCTCCGGGCCTGCTCGTGGTCTGGACCCCGGCTGTACCCCGGAACTTTGCCGAACTGGCAAAAGTAATGACGGAGGACTATACCGTAATGAAAAGGTCGGAGGTGCTCGGCCTCATCAGCCGGGGCATGCAGTGTGTCGGTATTGCCGGAACGCACGGAAAAACAACAACTACGACCATCACTGCTTATCTGATGCAGATGGCGGGCCTGGCGCCACACGCCTTCCTGGGCGGCATTCCCCGGAATTTTACCAGTAATTACGTATCTGGAAACAGTGACTGGGTCGTCGTGGAAGCGGATGAATTCGACCGGAGTTTCCTCCGGCTGACACCCGGCATCGCCGTTATCCTTTCAACGGATCCGGACCACCTGGACATTTACGGCGATCATGCCAATATGCTGGAAACCGGCTTCCGGGCCTACGCCCGGCAGGTACGGGAAGGGGGGCACCTGATTGTTCGTCACGATTTGGCGGAGCAGTTCGAGCACCTCTCCCCCGACCCCTCTCCACGGGAGAGGGGAGGCGGCTCTGCCCGGCAAATCTCCGCTAGTAACTATTGGGAAGTACCTGGAGCCACTTATGCCAAGGTCCTAAGTTTTGCAAAAACTATGCGTAGCAATCCTACTGAGGCAGAGGAGGTGTTGTGGGAAATGCTAAGAGCTAAAAGAACTGGATATAAATTCGTCCGGCAAAAGCCAATGGGTTTATCGATTCCTG
This sequence comes from Bacteroidia bacterium, assembly GCA_030431945.1. Taxonomy (GTDB): domain Bacteria; phylum Bacteroidota; class Bacteroidia; order Chitinophagales; family Saprospiraceae; genus Neolewinella. Next base: position 1,989 of record JAUIIF010000348.1, read on the forward strand.
ATTTTGTGTGCTTGCAGAAGCGCCTGGTCGTTGAGGTAGATGGTGGGTACCACCTTGGTGCTGATGTCTTGCTGAGTGATGAACTGCGTGACCAAAAGTTTGCAGCAGTAGGCTACCAGACGCTCAGATTTACTAACGAAGAAGTGCTGGAGGACGCACTTGGAGTAGTGAATCGAATTATAGCAGTTTTAGAGTCTCGGCAAGATCGCCTGACTTCATTTCCGATGGAAGAGTTTTCGGAGTCTGAAGTACGAGCGGAGCGAGCTGCCTCATCTCCCCTCTCTGGTGGAGAGGGGCCGGGGGAGAGGTCCCTATACACCTTCGGCATCGGCGCCGGAGATTACTGCGCTCAGAACGTGCACGTTGCCGACGGCGCCTTTCATTTTGACCTTAAGTTGCCGGATGGTCATTTAATCCTCAACATCCGCACGGCCCTCCCGGGCCGCCACAACGTGGAAAATGCCGTGGCCGCCTGCGCCGTGACCCTCCTGGCCGGTGGCGGCGAAGAGGCCCTGCGGCAGGGCCTGGCGACCTTCCGGGGTATTGCCCGGCGGTTTGAAGTATTGTTGAAAACGGAGGGTTTGGTCATCATTGATGATTATGCGCACCACCCCACGGAATTGCAGGCGGCCATTTCGGCGGCCCGGGAACTTTATCCCGAGAAGACAATCCGCGGTGTTTTTCAGCCGCATTTGTTCAGTCGGACGCAGGATTTTGCCGCGGGTTTTGCCCACGCCCTGGACCAACTCGACGAAGCCATTCTGATCCCCATTTACCCGGCCCGTGAAGAGCCCATTCCCGGGGTTACGTCCAGGTCAATCTTTGACAAAATGACGAACCCACAGCGTCGGCTTCTGTCTGATGAGCAAATGCTGGCGGCTACTGCGGAACTTAAGGACGGTGTCTTACTGTTGTTGGGGGCCGGAGACATCGATGCCCTGATTCCGCAAATCGTTGCCCAACACCAAAAAACCAGTACCCATGGCTAAGCAGCAACCCAACAAGTTGGTCGAATTCGGACTGCGTTTTGTGCAGCTTACCCAAACCTACGGGTGGATGGTAATTGCCGTGGCGATCGGTGCGCTGGCCATCTCGGCCATCTCTTCGCGGGAAGCGGCCCACGTGGAAACCGTGGCCCCCGTGATCATGCCCCTGCAGGAGGGCGAAGCCCTGGTGACGGAGCAGGAATTGCTGGACCGGCTGGCCGCCAGTTTCACCAAACCGATGAGCGAACTCAGCCTGGCGGATATTGACGTTCAGCGGGTGGAAACGGTGCTGGAAGGGCAGGCCTTCGTAGCCGACGCCGACGCTTTTGTTGACGATGATCTGCAACTGAACATCCTGGTTACCCAGCGTGTGCCCCTCCTGCGGATTATTGCGGAGAACGGCCAGAATTATTACCTCGATCAGGACGGCATCCGGATGCCCCTCAGTGAAAGCTACACCGCCCGGGTTCCCGTAGTGACGGGCAACGTCATCCTCTGGTCCGAAGATTTCATGGAACAGGAAAACAACCAGCTTCGACAACTGATGGAGCTGGCGCACGAACTGAAGCAGGACGACTTCCTGAACGCCCTGGTGGAGCAAATCTACGTCAACACCAAGGGAGAACTCGTACTGGCCCCAAAAGTAGGTGATCAGGTAATCTACCTCGGTCGCTACCATAAAACCAAGACGCTGGAACGCCTGCGTCGATTAAAAGTCTTCTACCGGGAAGGGCTTCCCTACGAAGGGTGGCGCAAGTACAAAAGCTTTGACTTGCGCTTCTCGGACCAGGTGATTGCCCGTAAGCGGTAAGTAGCCAGCGGGGCAGGATCTGAGATACTGTCCCGGCCAACAAATGCTAAACCGCCCCGCGGAAAGCAGCCGGCTTTGCCGGCTTCCTGCCAACGGGCTTTGCCAATGACCCTGGCAAATGTTTTTTAACCCTTTTTTTAAATCGGATGTTTATTATGACTGATACCACTCAAATTCACACCATTGCCGCTTTAGATATCGGCACCACCAAAGTGTGCGCCCTCGTCGGTCGGCGTGACGCACACGGCCGGCTGGAAATCCTCGGAACCGGCAAGGTCGAGTCCGAAGGCGTCATGCGCGGCGTCGTCTCTAACATTGAGAAGACCGTCCGGGCGATTAGCGAAGCACGTCAGCAAGCCGAACAAGCCTGCGGCATGAGCTTTGATGTTGTTCACGTCGGTATTGCCGGCCAGCACATCAAGAGCCTGCAGCACCGCGGTATGCTGATGCGGGACAACGCCCAGTCGGAAATCAGCCAGCGCGACATTGATCGCTTGATCAGTGACATGCACAAGCTGGTGTTGCCTCCGGGCGACAAAATCCTCCACGTCATTCCTCAGGAATACACCGTGGACAACGAACAGGGGATTGTGGACCCCATCGGCATGTCCGGCTCACGCCTGGAGGCCAACTTCCACATCATCACCGGCCAGATTACGGCCAGTAACAACATTCACCGCTGCGTGGAGCGGGCCGGCCTGGACATGGCGGGCGTGACGCTCGAGCCAATTGCCAGCGCAGCCTCTGTTCTGTACGAGGACGAAAAGCAGGCGGGCGTTGCCCTGGTGGACATCGGCGGTGGCACGACGGACATTACCATCTTTCAGGACGGAATCATCCGCCACACCGCGGTAATTCCTTTCGGCGGTAATGTCTTCACCAAAGACATCAAAGCGGGTTGTACCGTCATGGAGCACCACGCCGAGAAATTGAAAGTAAACTACGGTTCTGCCCTCGCCAGTGAGGTATTCGAAAATCGCCTGATCGTCATTCCCGGTCTGCGCGGCCGCGACCCGAAGGAAATCAGTGAGAAAAATCTGTCTCTCATCATTCAGGCCCGGGCCGAGGAGATCCTGGACCACGTGCTCTGGGAGATTCGCCGGGCGGGCTTTGAAGGCCAGCAGCTGATCGGCGGCATTGTCCTGACGGGCGGCGGCGCTTTGCTCAAAGACCTCGATAAACTCACGGCACTGCATACGGGCATGACCGCCCGCATCGGTACGCCGGTGGAGCACCTCGCTCACGGTTACCAGGAACGACTGACCAGCCCGATCTACGCTACCGGCGTCGGCCTCCTGTTGCAAGGATTTGCTGACCTGGATGCCGGTAAGGTCTTCCCCAGCATGGCCAAGAAAAAGGCGGAAGAAGAAGCTAAAGCCAAGGCTGAGGCAGCTGCGGAAGAAGCGGCGCGGGCGCAGGAGCAAGCCAAGGATAAAGAAGCCGTTGCTGCGGAGTCCAGCTGGTTCGAAAATGCCTTCAAAAAAACCAAGGAATGGTTTGAGGCCGAACCGGACAGCGATTTCTAAAGCCGGACGGCGCATCCGCAACGCTTTAGTCCGTAAAACGGCCTGGGGTGATGTTGCTGCTGCGCCTTAGTTTGCTCATCAACGTTATCCAGCACCTGCGACCGCGCCCTGAAAAAGCGTTACGCAGGATAACTTTCAAC
>JAUIIF010000349.1 GCA_030431945.1 Bacteroidia bacterium
GATGCAGGAATTCAAGTTAAAACAAGATCCGCGCGTTCCCGCTAAGTTTTCCGGATATCCTGCGGAAATCCGCCCAAAGCTCACCGCTTTACGGGAGCTGATCCTGGACGTAGCGCGGCACGAAGCAGGCCTTACTACGCTTGAGGAAACCCTGAAGTGGGGAGAACCCAGTTACCTGGCTAAAAAGGGAAGTACCCTCCGCCTGGACTGGAAAGCTAAGACCCCCGATCAATATGCCCTCTACTTCAAGTGCACCAGTAAGCTCGTACCCACCTTCCGGGAGGTGTACGGCGCGCGGTTTACCTACGAAGACAACCGGGCCATCGTCTTTAAACTAACCGAAGCACTGCCCCGGAAGGAATTACGGGATTGCATTACCATGGCGCTGCAATACCATTCGCTGAAGCACTTACCGCGCCTGGGGCGGTAGTGGTTTATCCATCTTGAGTGCCGTTGCTGCGATACCTTTTTCCTGCGGAAGTTGCCAACCGAACGGTGGCGCGGACGCAGGTGCGTGGGAGGGCAGGCGTGCCGCAAGGAACTACAATTGGTCAAGTTGCCCCTCAACAACTGCGCCCCCGCGGTGCCGCAGGAACCATTTCGAAAGGGCACACCGCTTTACAACGCTCAGCACTACCTGAGCAGCCAGCATGGCTCTGTTACAACTGCTTTCCCTGGCACCTGCGGCCGCGCCCCCCTTCATCATCTCCGGAAAAGACTTACATTTCCGGCATAATTACCCGATTACCATGCACCGTTTACTCTTTCTATGGCCCCTGTTGGCCTTTTGCGCCTGTACGCCTGCCGCAACGTCCACCGCCAGTGAAGCGGCGACTTCCCTGCAGGAGGCCTACGGCGGAGCGTTCAAAATGGGTACGGCCCTGAACGAAGCCATTGTCAGTGGCACCGATACGCAGTCGCGCCGCATCGTACTGGAGCAATTCAATGCCATCACCCCCGAGAACGTAATGAAAGCCGGCCCCATAAACCCGCAACCGGACGTTTTCAACTTTGGTCCCGCTGATGCACTGGTCGCCTTCGGCGAGGCCCACGGCCTTTTTATCGTAGGCCATACCCTCGTCTGGCACAACCAGACACCCGCCTGGTTTTTTCAGGACGAGAACGGACAGCCCCGCACCCCTGCCGCCCTGACGGAGCGCATGCGCCAGCACATTGAAACCATTGCCGGCCGCTACGCCGGCCGGGTTGATGCCTGGGATGTGGTTAATGAAGTAATCGACAATGACGGCACTTACCGCCCTACCACCTGGGTAAACGGCATTGGTGACGGAGACTCCCTCGTGAGCCGGGCCTTCCGGTTTGCGGAGCGTTATGCCCCCGACACCGAACTCTACTACAATGACTTCAACGCCTGGCGCCCCGCTAAACGGGACGGCATCATGCGTCTCGTCCGGATGCTGCAGGCGCAGGGCATTCGCATCGACGGTGTTGGCGTACAGGGCCACTGGGGGCTCAACTTCCCCAAAAATGAGTACATCGAGGCGGCCATTGACTCCTTTGCGTCGCTCGGCGTCAAGGTGATGATCACGGAACTGGACGTAGATGTCTTACCCCTGACCCGGGAGGGGCAGATCATCGGCCAGGCCATGAGCCATCCACAATTTCAACTGGAGGAATTCAAGGAATACCTGGACCCCTACGCTGCAGGTTTGCCTGCAGATCAGGAGCAAGCCCTCGCGGATCGCTACGCTGAACTGTTCGGTATTTTTTACGCCAAACGCGACAAGATTGACCGGGTCACGCTGTGGGGGGTTAAGGACGATATGTCCTGGAAAAACGGTTACCCGATTCCCGACCGCACGAATTACCCCCTGCTCTACGACCGGCAGGGAGGGGCGAAACCAGCCCTCCAGGCCGTCCTCCAGGTACCCGCACAGCAATAGGGGAGACGCTTATTCCACGATTATTTCCCCTACTGCTTCCGGCACCAGCCAGGGGCGTACGTCTGGATTTTCGGGGCTGATCCGGCAGTTCCTGAACGTTACTTCGTCTGCGTGGCGGACAAAAAAGCCGTAGGCATTCGTCTGACCGAATTTATTTCCTTCCGGATATTTCCCATCGTACTCCATCACCCGCGGGCCCAGCGTACGGGCGCCGCCCTTGACGATGAGGTCCAGGTTCTCGAAGGTAATATTCTGCAGATTGTGGCCAGGGATACCGGTGATAATGGAGGGAAACTGTTGGGTGAAATTTCGTCCGCGGATGTTCCTGAAGTAGACGTTAGAGATGGTACCGATCCGTGGTTTTCGGCCCGGCACCGTCCGTTTGCGGTCTGCCAACAGGATAAAAATGGCCTGGCCGCAGTGGTCAATGTCCACGTTGCTGATGTTGATGTTATCCAGCACCGCGCCGTCCATTGACTCCAGAACGATGGCCGTCTGGGCGAAAGCATTGATGAGCTTCAGGTCGGTAAATTCAAAATCCACGAAACTTCCCAGACCGTCGGTGCCCAATTTGATGCAATTGCCGGGAATGACGTTCAGCTTATCGATTGTGCAGCGGCGAACCACCACGTCTTTACAGCCATACTCGCTGCCGCTTTTGAAGCAGATACCGTCGTCTTCGGACTGAATGAAACAGTCTTCGATCAGTACGTGATGACAGTCGACAATGTCGATACCGTCCCGGTTAGGGGTCAGTTCTCCGGTATTTACCCTGATGTTGCGGATGGTGATGCTGTCCGACTCGATGTACACCTGGGTCCAGCAGGCCGGATACAACAGGGTGATGTCCTCCACGGTTACGTTGGCAGCGCCGACGAAAGCAAGAATGGACGGGCGATCTTTCTCGGTACCGAGGTTCCTGACGTTCATCCATTTCTCGTGCGTCCCCTGGCCGTTGATCGTACCGCCGCCGGTAATGGTGACGTTGCGGACGTGGTTGCCGTAAATCAGCCGCCGCTGACAATCTTCCCGCATCCGGTTGGGATACTTTGTTTCGAGCAGGTGATGAGGGTAGTGGCTTTCGTCATCCGACTTAATCCCGAGAACCGTAGCGGTACTGTCGATGTGCAACGTCATATTGCTCGCCAGGGTTATTTGGCCGGTAAGGAAAGTGCCGTTTTCGAGCACAACTGTACCGCCGGAACCGGCACACGCATCGATTGCTTGCTGGATGGCGGACTGGTCATTGGTGCTGCCGTCGCCCCTGGCGCCGTAATCAAAAACGTTGTAGGTTCTTTGTGCCGCTAATTGGCTGGTCAGCAGAAAAAGTAATAGTAGTTTATGCATTGATTGGGGAATTTGACAGGGCGTATACCCACCTTCCTTTTTGGGGCGCGGACGCAGGTGCAAGGTGGAGCCGGAAGGGCAAAGCTTGCGTTTTGTGCGCTCATTTTGGTTGAAAATCGTATGTTTGAAAGTTAGCCAGCGGGGGTAGCAAAAAGCAATGGATTGCATCTCCTCTCTTTGCGCAATCGATTGACTATTCTGGCTTATGCTCCTGCAAAATGCAATAAAAATGAAAAAAATCCTGCTAATTTTTCTCCTGGCTTCCCAGCTGTTATCGTGCCAGGGGGCAGCAAAAATGGGTGGCAGCAAGGTAAATTCCTTTGCTTTGGTGGATACCGGGCAGACGGCGACCATTTATCATGATGCTGCCGATACGAAGCTGGTGGCGAAAGCTGCGGAACTATTTGCGGCAGACATCCACCGGGTGACGGGCAGGCAGGCCAGGGTGGTTACTTCCCGGGAAGCATTAGCCGGCCAGGTGGTCATCATCGGCACTCTTGGTCAGAGCAAGTTAATTGATCAACTCGCCCAAAAGCATCAGGAGCTTCATTCGATCGGCGGCTCGTGGGAACGTTACGCCATCAAAACCATCACGAACCCCTTCCCCGGAGTGGACAAGGCGCTCGTCATTGCCGGTAGCGACCGGCGGGGAACGGCCTACGGCGTCATGAGTTTATCCGAAACCATCGGCGTTTCTCCCTGGTACTGGTGGGCTGACGCGCCGGTACGGCAAAGGGAAGAACTGACGCTGGAGCAGGTGGACATCGTATCGGCTTCCCCCTCGGTTAAATACCGGGGCATATTCCTTAACGATGAGGCGCCCGCTCTGCGCGGCTGGGCGGAAGAAAAATTCGGGGGGTTCAACCACACTTTCTACGAAAAGGTATTTGAGCTGCTGCTGCGCAACAAGGCCAACTACCTGTGGCCGGCCATGTGGCAGCCCAGCGCTTTTTATGCTGATGATCCGCTCAATCCTCAGCTGGCCGACGAATACGGCATCGTCATTTCAACGTCGCATCATGAACCCATGATGCGGGCGCACGACGAGTGGGGCCGCGCCGACCGCGGCCCCTGGAACTACGAGCAGAACAAGGACAAGCTCCGGGAATTCTGGCGCGGAGGGATCGAACGCATGGGAGACTACGAAAGTGTAGTCACCGTCGGTATGCGCGGCGACGGCGACGAAGCCATGGGAGAGGGAACTGCCGTAGACCTGCTGAAAAACATTATTGCTGATCAGCGCAGGATCATTGAAGACGTCACCGGAGCGCCTGCGGAAGCGACGCCGCAGGTTTGGGCCATTTACAAAGAAGTACAGGACTACTACGATAAAGGGATGCGGGTTGATGACGATATTCTGGTCCTGCTCTGTGATGACAACTGGGGGAACGTCCGGATCCTCCCCAAGAAGGAAGACCTTGATCATGCCGGTGGCTACGGCATGTACTACCACTTCGACTTTGTTGGCGGACCGGTGTCTTACCGCTGGCAGAACGTCACGCAGATCGAGCGGGTCTGGGAGCAAATGACCCTGGCCTACGCCTGGGGCGTCAAAGATCTCTGGCTGGTTAATGTCGGCGACCTGAAGCCGATGGAGCTGCCCATCAGTTTTTTCCTCGACCTGGCCTGGGATGCCGAGGGCATGGAGGCCGCAGCCTTACCGGATTATTACGTACAGTGGGCCGGGGAACAATTTGGTCCGGAATATGCGGTGGAAATTGCGGAGTTGCTTTCCACCGGGACCAGGTATAACGCCCGCCGCACCCCGGAAATGCTCGCCCCCGACACTTACAGCCTGACCAATTACCGGGAAGCGGAACAGGTGCTGGCCGGCTACCGGGAGCTGCGGAAAAAAGCGGACCAGCTGCAGCATAAAATGCCGGAGAGCCACCAATCAGCCTTTTACCAGTTGGTCTACGCCCCCCTGGCGATGATCGGCAACCTGCACGAAATGTACGTTGCCGCAGCCAAAAACAACGTATACGGAGAACAGAGCCGGGCTTCCACTAATTTCTACGCCGACCAGGTCAGGCATTTCTTTGAGAAGGACGCCCAACTCACCCGTTATTTTCACGACACCCTGGCCAATGGCAAGTGGAACCACCTGATGGCACAAACACACATCGGCTATACGAGTTGGAACAACCCGCCGGTTAATAAAATGCCCGCCGTC
>JAUIIF010000350.1 GCA_030431945.1 Bacteroidia bacterium
TGAGGCCCCCAACCTCAACCTCGGCAAGTCCAACTTCAACACGGGCGTTGCTTATAATCGTCTGGGGGACTACGACGCTGCCCTTCCGTTCCTGCAGCGGTCCATCACCGTGTTTTCGGGCCTCGATTTATTGTCAGACCAACGCTATCGGATGTTGAACGCCCGGGTGGAACTGGCGGCAGCCAGGGAGGGGCTGGGAGATTACGCTACGGCTAAAGCCCTCCTTAAGCTCGCGGAAGCGGAAACGGAAGGAAATCCGGAACTACAGATCCGCCCGTTGCTCGAACTCGGCACCCTGCAGTTCAACCAGGACTCCCTGCAGCAAGCCGTTGCTTACTACCAGGAAGTGCTCCGCCGCTACCAGGCCCTGGAAGCAGCACAACCGGACCTGATCGATTATGACCTGGCAACCTTTGAAATCACCGCCCGGTTCAACCTCGCCAACGCTAATTTCCTTCTGGGCAGGGATACCCTCGCTGAGCGCCAGTACCTGGAGGTGCTGCCCTACCTGGAAGCCTACGAACTCCACCCGGAGACGGCACTACTGGACAACAACCTGGCTTCGCTCTACACCAAGTCCGGACGGTACCAACAAGCAGAAGAGTGGCTCCGCAAAGGGGAACTGGCGGCCCAAACGGTAAATAATCTCCGCTTAATCGCTCAGAACGCCAGTCACTGGGGAGAGTGGTACCTGGAGCAAGGCCGGCCGCAAGAGGCGGTAGCCGCCCAGCAGCGGGCACAGGCAGCGTTACTGCCGGAATATGCCCCCACTACCCTGTTTGACACCCCGCCGCTCGCCCAGCTGAAATATGCGGATAACCAAACTGATCTTTTCATTTATTTACGGGACCAGGCGCGGGCGCTGGATGCCATGCCCGGTGGAGGAGCAGCGCAGGCCGAGGCCCTTACCCAGCTCTACCGTACGGGTGATGCGTTGCTGGAGGAACTCCGCCAGCAGCAATCCGGCCAGGGTTCCAAATTATTCTGGCGGGAGAAAACCAGTTCCTTCTACGAGCAGGCCATTCGGCACTGCCACGCCGCCAACCTGCCCGATGCTGCATTCTTCTTTTTCGAGAAAAGCAAGGCCGTCCTGTTACACGAAGCTTTACTGGGTAATGATGCCTTGCGCAGTCTGCCGGACAGTTTACGACAGCGGGACAACCAGCTGGCCCGGAACCTGACCGCGGCAAAAAAAGCGAACGCCTCCAATCAGACTACGGAACTACGGCAGGTCGTTGCGGCGCAACGGGCACTGGAGTCCTTCCGGTTGTCACTCCGGGAGCGTTACCCCAATTACCGGGCCCTGACGGCCCGGACGGAAGTGCCACAAGCCCCCGGCTTTTACCAGAACTACCTGGCTGACCAGCAGCAAATTCTCGTACATTATTTCTTTGGTCAGGAGCGTACGTACGCACTGGTCCTCGACGATGCCGGGCCCCGTACCTTTGACCTGGGGCCCAGTGCTTCCCTCGCTACTACTGCCACGGATCTCCTCGCCTACTTCACGGCTGCTGCGGACATTCAGAATGATCCGGCCGGCTACGCCGCCGCTGCTCATCGTGCCTATGCCGCACTACTAGCCCCCCTCGGGCTGGCCGCAGGCCGGCCGCTCCTCATCATCCCCGACGGGCCACTGACTTACCTGCCCTTCCCGGCTCTGCTTACCGCGAGGCCCGACACGACCGACCGCCTGGGCAGCTTGCCCTATCTCCTCCGGCAGCACCCGGTCAGTTACGGGCACAGTGCGAGCATTTTAAGTCGGGATCACCCCACCGAAACGGTGGGGGAAATCATTGCCTTCGCCCCCTTCACCGATGGCAGCGCGCCCAGCAACTATCCCGTCCTGCCCTTCAGCCGCGATGAACTAAGTGCCGTAACGGCCAATTACAGCAGTGCATTATTCAAAGACCAGGAAGCTTCCCTGGACAACTTCCGGAAGCAGACGGTCAGTGCCGACATCCTGCACCTGAGTACCCACGCGTTCTCCTCAACAACGGCCACCGAGCCGCTGATCGCCTTTTACGATCAGCCTTTATACTTACGCGATCTGTACCACGAAAAGCTGGTGGCCGACCTGGTCGTCCTCAGTGCCTGCCAAACCAACATCGGCAAGCTCGCCCGCGGTGAAGGGGTACTTGGAATGGGAAGGGGCTTTGTCCAGGCCGGTGCGCAGAGCATCATCGCCAGTTTGTGGAACGTCAACGCCCGCGGCAGCGGGCGCATTCTCAGCGATTTTTACGGGGCGCTGGCTGCCGGACAGACCAAAGGCATGGCCCTGCACCAGGCCCAGCTTCAGTACCTGGAGGACCCAGCACTGCGCGACCTGGACAAATCGCCTTACCTCTGGTCCGGACTAACGTACTACGGCGCGGAAACACCCCTGTCCCTGAAAAAAAAGGGCTGGGGTGGCTGGCCCTGGGTACTGGGGCTGGCCGGGCTCCTTCTGCTCCTGGCGGGCGGGCGGTGGCTGATGGCTGAAAAAGGGTAAGGTTACCAGGGTTGTAACCCCAATAATTTTTCTCCCAGATCCGTCAGTTCCGCCGTGGTGTACCGTTCCTGCTCCCAGTTGCGCGGGTCACCGGGGAAGGCGTAGCCTTCCGGTGCGATGCGATTGCGCCAGGACTGAATGCGCCAGTCCCGCAGTTCCTGGTCATCCTCCTGGGCCGGCATCATGGACAGGTACTGCGCGATGCGGACCTTGTTGCCGGAATTATTAGGCCGGATGCCGTGGGGCTCGGTGCTGTTAAAGATCAGGAGGTCACCGGCTTCCAGGGGAACTTTAACCAGTTGATCTTCCAGACCGGTAATATCGGGCTGAAACCGGTCCCGGTCTTCCGGTTGGGTCAGTTTCCAGGTATCGTAATTGCGGTACAGCCAGGGGATGCACTGAAAGCCCCCCATCTCCGGGTCCAGCTGGTCAGCCAGCGCCAGAACGCCCTGCACGTTTTGGGGTCGGGTTTCCGGGTCGTAGTCCCAGTGAATAAAGCCCTTGTAAGCGAAGCCTGGTCGGATGGGAAAATTGAGGTTGGCCCGGTCGATGGTCACCCAGAGCTTCTCCGTTCCCCAGATGTCGGCAAATGCTGCATGTACGCGCGGCATTTGCCGGTTATTCCACAATGTCTGATGATTGTAGACTTCGACCATTCCCGTGCCCGCCAGTTCCTTCATTTTCATGGCGGCCCTGGGGGCCGTGTACCAGGTTGTCGGATCCTTCGGGTTTTTCTCCTCAAACTCCCAGAGGAATTCCGCAGTAGCTGCTGCCTGCTCGCGTGGCACCGCCTCTTTTACCACCACGTAGCCATTGGCACGCCAAAATTCCCACTGCTCCATGGTCAGGACGTTCAGGGTGGCGGGCGTAGCCGTTTCGCGCAGGCGGACCGTACTGCTTTTGGCCGTGGAGGGATTGCCGGGAATGTCTTGGTGAGCGTTGTTTTGCATGATCTTTAATTATACCTGAGCCGGAGTGGTGTAACGGTGGTTAGGGCAATCGTCCCTGACGCTAATTTAATCCTAAACCAGCGTGGGGGCAAGGTAGACCCTGACCTGCCGGCTACTTGTATTTTTTCCCGGCACCTGCGGCCGCGCCCCTCCTGCCCTATCCACTAACCGTTTACCGGGCAGCTACTTCTCTCCGAGCACGGCAAACCGGAAACGCTCCACCGGACTGGTCGTATGCTCCCGGGCGAGGATCGCTTCCATTTCGGCAACAATTTCCGGGTGGGCAGCGGCTACGTCATGGGCTTCGCGAACATCCGAACGGAGGTCATAAAGCTCCAGGGTCAGGTTGCCGTCCATCATATTTTTCCGGATGGCCTTCCATTTCCCTTTGCGCACGGCCTGTTGCCCGTTGTAGGCCGGAAACTCCCAGTACAGGTAGTCGTGCGCGGGCTGTGCCTCCTGCCGCAGCGTCGGGAGGAAACTGATGCCATCGAGGTTCCCCGGCAGCGTGGCGCCCGTCACCTCCGCGAGCGTCGGCAAGACATCCTGAAAGCCGGAGAGGTGCTCCGAGGTAGTACCGGGAGCGACGGTTCCCGGCCAGTGGGCGATCATTGGCACCCGGATGCCCCCTTCGTATACGTGGCCCTTGATGCGGTCCTTCTGCGTCTGAAAAGGATGGGCGCTGGCAAAGAATTCGGTGTCCGCGCCCCCGGTGTAAGTCGGGCCGTTATCACTACTGAAAATGATCAGGGTGTTTTCGTACAGTCCCAGCGTTTTCAGGGTGGCGACCAATTCTCCCACCTGCTCATCGAGGGTCGAAATCATGGCCGCGTAGGTAGCCCGGGGGTACTGGCAGGGGAAGTAGCCCTTGCCCCGGTAAGGAGGATCTTCGGGGCCGATTTTTTTGCGGTAATACTCTACCCATCGCCGGGGAGCCTGCAGCGGCAGGTGTGGTAGCGGAGAGGCGTAGTACAGAAAAAAGGGGCCTTGCTGATGCCGGCGAACAAACTCCAGTGCTTTGGTTTGCATTACGTCGGGTGCAAAGTCCTCTTGCAAAAATTGAGTAAAGAAGACCGAATCCGACATGTCCGGTGCCTGCTCGTGCAGCACGTGCGGTGCCAGTAAATCGTTGTTCAGAAAGACACGGCTTTCGTTTTCCCACAGGTGGGTGGGGTAAAGATTATGAGCCTGGCGCTGACAATTGTAACCAAAGAAGTAGTCGAAGCCCTGCCGGTTCGGTACGCCTTCGGAGAAGGGAGCGCCGAGGCCCCATTTGCCGATCAGTCCGGTGGTATACCCCGCCTCCTGTAGTACTTCTCCGAGCGTCACCAATGAATCGGGGATGGGTGCCTGGCCTTCCAGGCGGGGGTTATCGAACATTGCCTGAAAATTCCAGACGTCGCCCCGGGCCCCGTCCTCATGGTTGCCGCGCACGTAGGCGTGGCCCGTATGCCGGCCCATCATGAGCACGCCCCGGGCGGGTGCGCAAACGGGAGCTCCGCTGTAATGCTGGGTGAAAAGCATGCCGCCCCGGGCCAGGGCATCCAGGTGGGGCGTTTCGATGATCTTTTGCCCCATGACGCCCAGTTCGCCGTAGCCGAGGTCATCCGCCAGGATGTAAATGATGTTGGGGGGCGCGGCCGCAGGTGCAACATCCGGACTGGAAGAGCAGGCGAAGCAGGCCAGCAACAAGGACGGGTAGAACAGCATTTTCATGGAGGGAAGATACAAACCCCTTTTTCGGCAAGCCACTTGCCGGGCTTGTTTTACCGGCTCACCCTGTTTTTGCCCACAAAGGTAAAGTTGATTTTAACGGGCATACCCGTCACTTCACCATTTATGCGTCCGGGTTTGAACTGCGGCATCTCCTCAATCAGGCGCACCATTTCTGCTTCCAACTCCTGCGTGACCCCGTGCAGCACCTGGTAGTTTGTGATCGACCCCGTTTCATCCACGTAGGCGTCTATGAC
>JAUIIF010000351.1 GCA_030431945.1 Bacteroidia bacterium
CTGTCTGGCCATGCTTTCCGCCGTCGATGATGGGGTGGGGCGGATTCAAGACGTACTCACCGAACTCGGCCTGAGGGAAAATACCCTCATTTTCTTCATCAGTGATAATGGGGCACCGCTGAAAATGACGAAGGAAGATATTACCCTGGACTTCAAGGGAGGCGCGTGGGATGGCTCGCTTAATACTCCTTACGTAGGCGAAAAAGGAATGCTTTCAGAAGGCGGCATCCGGGTTCCTTTCATCGTCAACTGGCCGGGGAGGATCCCCGCCGGCCAGGTCTACGATAAGCCCGTCAGTTCACTGGACGTAGCCGCCACCAGCGTTGCCGTAGCCGGGTTGCCCGTTGCTAAGGCTCTAGACGGCGCAAACCTGCTGCCCTACCTGACCGGATCCAATAGGAAAGCCCCGCATCAGGCCCTGTACTGGCGGTTCTGGGAGCAGGCCGCGATCCGCGCTGGAAATTTCAAGTACCTCCGCATGGGCGACCGGGAGTTCCTTTTTGACGTGACGACGGACGTGCACGAGCGTGAAAATCTGCTCAGCCAGCATCCGCAGCAGGCCAAACGGTTACGCCGGAAACTTGATCGCTGGACCCAAAGCCTGAAAAACCCCGGAGTACCCGGTAACCCCGGACAATCTGAGGAAGCCTGGTACGACTTTTACTTCCCGGAAGCAAACCGGTAAACGGGCCAATACGACCTGCCCAAAAAAAATACTACTGCCCACCAGATGAAGATTCCTGTCTGATCGCACTGGCGGGAAAATGGCCTTGATGGGCAGGGCACCTGTAGACTTTTCTGTGTCCGGAAGACGAAGGAAAAACCTGCCACCTTATCTACAAAACCATTCAAATACTATCACCCATGCGCCATTATCTCCTGTTTTTTACGTTGCTGCTACTCAGCTGTACGGAGCAAACAGTACCGGCATTAAGCCCTCCGCAAGTCCCGGAAGAATGGCAAGCCAAGTGGCTCTCTTTTCCTACGGTGGACCGGAACGAAGCGGACACCTTGGTCCTGCCACCCCCGGCTTATTTTCGTAAAAGTCTGGACCTGGAGGCACCGCCCGAGCGAGCTATTCTCTACGTGGCCGCCCTGGGGCTGGTGGAGCCGCGCCTCAACGGCGAGGTCATTACCGAAGACCTGTTCCTGCCCGGCTGGTCGGATTATCACCGTCGCATTTACTACCACAGTTACGACGTTACGGAGCGCATGCAAGCCGGTGAGAACGTACTGGCTTGCGTGCTGGCTGATGGCTGGTACGCGGGGTACGTAGGACCTAAGGAATTGTCCAACCCTAAAAACCGCGGCCTCTACGGAGATACGACGGCCCTGCTGGTCCAACTGGAACTTACCCTGCCCGACGGTCAGCGCCGGGTAGTCTCCAGTGATGAAAGCTGGCGGGCGAACACCGGCCCCTTGCAGTATGCCGATCTGCTCATGGGCGAATTCTACGATGCGCGTCAGGAGCTTCCAGGTTGGGATAAACCGGGGTTTGCAGCGACGGACTGGGCGCGGCCGCAGGTGCAAACCCAGCTGGAGGAGCAGCGCACGGCCCGCCTGGAGCCTTACCCCGGTACCCCGGTTCAACCCTACGCGGCGTTAAACCCGGTGGGGCTTTCCGAGCCGGAACCCGGCGTCTATCTCTTCGATCTGGGGCAAAACTTCGCCGGCCACGTCCGGCTGCAGGTAAGCGGGCAGGCCGGAGATTCGATCCGGTTACGCCACGGGGAAATGTTGAACGCAGACGGTAGCCTGATGACCGAAAACCTGCGCTTCGCCCGGGCTACCGATACTTACGTACTGAAGGGCGGGGGAGTAGAAACTTGGGAGCCGCGGTTCACTTACCATGGGTTCCGCTACGTCGAAGTACGGGGGCTGCGGGAAAAACCAGGTAAGGACCTGCTGACGGGGGTGGCCGTCAGCGCAGCAACCCCGATGATCAGTACTTTCAGCAGTGACGACTCCCTGCTCAACCGACTCTATGAAAACATTCTCTGGACGCAACGTTCCAATTTTCTCGAAGTGCCCACGGATAGTCCTCAGCGTGACGAACGCCTGGGGTGGCTTGGCGATGCACAGATATTTTCCCGCTCCGCCCTGTATAATGCTGAACTGACGGACTTTTACCGAAAGTGGTTTACCGACCTGCGCGACGCCCAGTATGACTCCGGTGCCTACGCCAACTTCGCGCCCCGGCCGTACCCGGAACTGGTGTGGTACTCCCCCGGCTGGATGGAAGCAGGGCTACTGGTTCCCTACAACGCCTGGCAATTTTCCGGAGACACTTCCCTGATCGCCGGCCACTACGCCTCCATGACGAAGTATATGGACTTCGTCATCGCCAAGAGTGAACCACTCGGTTATTTCTATCCCGAAAATTCCTGGACCGAAATCGGGCCCCGGGGAGGGTTCGGAGACTGGCTGGCCCTGACGGAAAAACACCTGGCCCATGATATCCTGGCGTCCATTTACCTGGCCCATTCTTTCCGGATTATGGGCGAGATGAGTGAAGCGCTCGGTAAACCCGCCGCCGCGGAACGTTACCGGTCGCTTTTCGACCTTTCTTCCAGGGCCTTTGCGTCGCACTACGTGGGGCCGGACGGTCGCTTCTCCATCAATGAGGCTGCTTACGGCAACGGACAGGGTTATTTCGAAGGAGACAAGGGTTTTACCGGCCATACGCAGTCCGCTTACGCCAGCGCCATCTACTTCGAGGTGCTTCCTGATAGCCTGGCCGCTCTGGCTGCCGGGCACCTGGTCGACCTGGTCGAGGCGGCAGACCGGAAGCCTACCGCAGGTATTCTCGGGATCAGGCAATTATTGCCGGCCCTGGCAAAAATCGGACGTAGTGACCTGGCCTACGAGATGCTGCTGGACGAACGCTATCCCGGCTGGGGCTTCCAGATCGCGAACGGTGCCACCACCATCTGGGAGCGCTGGAACAGCTATACCCTGGACAAGGGCTTCAACGGAGCGATGAACGCGAAGATGAATTCCTTCAACCACTACGCCTTTGGTGCTGTGGGGCAGTTTCTGTTCAACGACATGGCGGGGATTCGGCCGGCAGCGCCGGGCTTTCGGAAAATCCTGATCCAGCCGGACTTTGGCAACGGAGCGGTGCGTTCCCTTGCTGCGAGTCACACTGCTCCCCCGGGGCTGATTCGTTCCTCCTGGACATTAGGTGAGGAAACATTGGACATCTCCGTGGAGATTCCTCCGCATACCACCGCCAGCGTTCTGTTTCCGGGCGCTGACGGCGCCCCGGTAATCCGGGAAGTCGGACCGGGACGGCATAAGTTTACGGCTCCTCTGCCCGCTCATCTTACGAAGAAGGAAAAGGATTAGCCAGGCCCGGCCACGAATGGAAAGCAGTAACTTGGCCGGTGAAATTCAATGCCACGATGACTAAGTACTGCCTTCTCCTGGGGTGTTTGCTCTGCACCTGCGTCCGCGCCCAGTCCCTGCTCCCCGATAGTTGTAAACTGGCCCTGGGCACTAACCTGGCCGGCCTGGCAGACTACGGTACGGAGCTGCCTTTTGTAGACCTGATGCGTAACAGCCGCGAGTGGTACACGAAGTCCGTTGGCGACCCCGCCTCCCCCTTCAACAGCGGCTACGCCGCTAGCCTGACCCTGCGGCCGGACGGTTACCCCACCCACGTGCCGCAAACGATCGTGGGCGTGGCTTTCCCGCAGCAAGTAGCCACGATCTGGGGGAAAACCGACGGCTGGCCCCTCGGTGAATACACCATCCTGTGGGAGGGGGAGGGGGAACTTTCCTTTTTTGGCACTTATGAAAATCTGCAGCTTACGGGAGCTCATCGCGCTTCCTTCGACCTGGTGAACCGGATCGATGGGGTGGTAGAAATCAGGATTGTCCGGAGTGAAGCCGCCGATCCGATCCGGAATATCCGCCTGCTCCTGCCGGGGGCGGAGGATTCTTATCTGGAGCAGCCCTTCAATCCGCAGTGGCTGGAAAAAATAGCCCCGTTTCAGACCGTGCGTTTTATGGATTGGGGCGCTACTAACGGTTGGGGCACAAAAGACGGGGAAGTGGGAGATGGAACCCTGACGGATTGGGCCGGTCGCAGTCAGCCGGAGTATTACACCTGGACCCACAGTAAGGGAGTGCCCTACGAAATGATGGTTCGGTTGCTGAATGAGCAGGATAAGGACGGATGGGTATGTGTGCCGCATACGGCCAGTGCGGAATACGTTCGCGAAATGGCCCGCTTCTTTCGGGATAACCTGGAGCCGGAGCGCCACCTCTACGTCGAATACAGCAACGAGATCTGGAACTGGATTTTTCCGCAAACCCACTGGGCTAACCGCTACGGCTGTGAACTGCCCGGCCGACCCTGGCCGGAAGGGACAACCACCTTCATTCAGCAAATGCTGGACATCTGGACCGAAGAATTTGCCGGGGTGCCGGAGCGAACGAGCCGGGTCGTGGGGGTGCAGGCGGGCTGGCTGGACGTAGCCCAGCGCGTTGTCTTCAACGTTGATACCGCCAGCTTTGATTACGTCTCGCCAACATATTACTTCGGCTTTACCGAAGACGCGGAAGCCCGGCTCGATGCCTTGGGCAACGCCGCTACCGCAGCCGACGTGGCCCGCCTGGCCCGCGCCTCGCTGCCGAACAGCTTTACGTACATTGCCGACGTAAAAACGGAAGTGGCCGACCGGGTCGGTAAGCCCCTCGCCTTTTACGAAGGCGGCCAGCACCTGACGCCCAATCCTTTCGGGGTGGAACCGACCTACGCCCAGGCCCTGATCGACGTGCAGCGCGACACGGCCATGTACAACCTCTACAATGAATGGTTCGACCTGATCCGTACCCTGCACACCGGCGACGAACCGCTGGCGCTGATGAACTTCTCCTTCGTCGCGCCGCGCAGCGCGCGGTACGGCAGCTGGGGGTTGCTGGAAACGATGGACCAGGATACGACGCTGATCCCTGCACCCAAGTACCGGGCAGTGCTGGAAAATATGGCGGGGAGCTGTGCTGCAGTTACCTCCAGCCGCCATCCGTCGCGGCAGTTTTCAGCACTAAAGCTGTTTCCTAACCCTACTTTGGGCCGCCTGCTGCTGGTCGGCTCAGAGGAACCCGTTGCGCTGCGGGTATTTAACCTGGCCGGGCAGCAAGTGTGGGGAGCGGATCGTCATTTGCCGACGTCCGAAGTGGACCTGACGGGGTTGCCGGCCGGTAGTTATTTCTTGTTAGCTACGGGGCAGGCGAGTGGCATGGTTTGGCGGGGAAAAGTGGTGGTAGTTCAGCGTTAGGTTCGCTGAGGTAGCCTGGAAGAAACACCGTGTTCTCAGCTTCCCTAAATCCCATTCAAATAAACCTCCAGCATCGTATACCCATGCTCAGCGACCTTATTCCG
>JAUIIF010000352.1 GCA_030431945.1 Bacteroidia bacterium
GACCCGGTGCCGGTGTACCGAGCCGTGCGCTCGCTGTCGCGCAGCCAGAAGTACGAGGCGGCGGCGCCGGGCTGCATCGGCCGCGAACCCGAGCGCGGGGCGATCGCCGGGGCCCTGGCGCTGCTGCATTCCTGTCACATCTACGCATGGAATTCAATCGTATCCATGATAGTTTCTTTCATGGCTTACGTCCGGAAGAACACTTTGCCTGCAGTTGCGAAACCTGCCAGACAACCCTGCCGGGGGAAAAGGAATTTTATAGTTATAAAGATTTAAAAATATACTTAGAAGAAGGAGATCAGGAAGTTCGCTGTATGACTTCGAGAAAAAAGGTCTCAATTTTAGAAATTCTTTTCGGTGTTTACCCCGTGGAAGATCAACATATCCAGGTGCTTTTACAGCAAAATGAATCGCTTTCGCAAAAGATTGAAGACCTCCAATTCAGTACGGATAGAATTGAGCACCTTGTACTGGAAAATACCGAGGTGGTCCATGACATCAAACTGATCTTGTCCAACGTGGAAACTGATATTGACAAGTTGTCTTCCGATCTCTTCTCAAATAAGAACGAGCAGGTAGCTTTTACGGATAAAGTAAATAGAATAATTGACCTGTTACCGCCTATCGTGCTAGAAGAAAAAGATGTTAGAACCTGGCAGAATGGGACGCTTAAAAAGAAAATTAAAGTTGGAATCAACTTCGTAAAACTTGCTGGTTTATGGGGGGTGGAATTAGACGGATTAGACCTTAAATTCGAGCATGAACTGGACGTGAGTGGCATAAAAGTGCCCCGAAGCTGGGCTGAGTTCAAAAGCTGGTTCATTCCGGCTTAACCCCGATAACTTTCGTTTACTCAAGTTGTCGCACTTGTTTTACTCGTTCGATCACACCCGCCACCCCAGTACCCGCCTCACTTTGCCGCCCTGTCCGATACCGATGACCTTCTTCGTGGCAATGCCCAGGCGCCCGAATTCCACCTCCGCAATTTTCAGGTAACCTTTCTTGGACACCAGGGTCGTAAACCAACCCACCTGCTGACCGAACGCTACGGATTCTCGGATCATCCGGCGGAGAAATGCCGGCTCTCCACCCTGCGTCCATAATTCATTGCTCTGGCCACCGAAGTTCAGGCTGGACGGATCGGCGGGCGGCTTGCCAAGTTTTTCCCACTTGCGGGCTGCGGCAGCGCCCGCAGCAGCGGGTGAATCAAAGAAGGGAGGGTTGCACATGGTGAAGTGGAAGTACTCGTCGGGCAGGATGACGTTGTTGAAAATGGCCCGGGGATCGGGCTGGCGCCGGACAATAACCTGTTGCTGCAGACCGGGGTTAAAGCGGGCAATTGCAGTGGCTACCCGCAGGGAGGTGGCGTCTATATCCGTCCCAACCATTCGCCAGCCGTACTCCTTAGCGCCCAGGATAGGGTAAATAAGCGACGCGCCCGTACCTACATCGAGGCCACGGACGCGTTGCTCCTGTTCCTTATTTTGCACCTGCGGCCGCGCCTCCTGCAGCAGGTCAGCAATGACGTGTATGTAGTCTAACCGACCGGGAACACCGGGACAGAGGTTGCCCGCGGGCAAATCCCAGTGCTTTAACCGGTAGTCCCTGAGCAGTAAGGCCTTATTGAGCAGACGTACGGCAGCCGGCGAAGTAAAATCAAGGCTGGTACGCCCAGCGGGCGTAGTGATCAGATGATCCGCAAGTTCCGGCACTATCCGGGAGAGGGCGGGGAAGTCGTGGGGCTTTGCGTAGCGATTCCGTGGATGCATGTCGGCAAGGTAGTAATTGCAGCTCAGGCAGTCACGGAAGTACGCCCGGGGCCAGCGTTTTTAAGAAAATACAGCCCGGGTGGAGAAAACATTATTCATTGTCTGCAGACGGGGAGAAAAATTCAATACTGTCCCACGGTACGTCCAGCTGGCGCGCCTTCTTCCACTTCAGGTTCTTTGGGTTAAGTACGTAGGCACTGCGGCTTACGACGCGTTCCTTTACCTTGGTTTGCATGCGCTTGATTTCGACAAGATCGAGGTTGCCGTCTCCGTTCAGGTCCGTCAGGTAGCTGTCCATCTGGGTACACAGCCCCGCCGCACAGTTCCGGTAAGCAATCGTTCGGAGGTGCTTTACTTCATTATCCCGAATGGCAAACATTTCGATCCGGTCTTCCTGAATACCGTCCATGCGCAGCAGGTACAAGGACTCATCCGGGCCGGCAATTGACATCGCTCCGTACAACTCAGCACCAAGGGCCTGGGCCATACGCTGAAACTTCTGGGGTAACAAAGCTCTTGTCGTGCTGCTGATGGCATTACCCTTAAGCAGGTAGACTTCGGTAGGATCAATCACCGGGTCGGTATAAACGTGCAAAAAACCTACGCTGTTGTTGGGGAAGTCAGCGGCAAAAGTTTTGAGGGCTGAATTCTGGACAATGTTGGTTACCGGATACGCCTGTTCCGGGTCCGCTGCGCGGTCAGGGGCCGGGGTGACCGTTTGAGCGTTAAGGAGGCTAAACGTGAAGAGTAGGGTGGCTAAAAGTGAAATAAATTTGGTCATGGCGAAATATTGATTTGTCGTTAAAACGTAGGCCGACCATTGATTTGTTCGCTTTTTTAGCGCAGTAGCTCCAAGGTAGCGCGTTGATAACCAGCAACTTTGAAGGATTTTACGGCAGGAATTTCTTCTCCTGCGTGTTCCTGGTCACCGGTAGTCCGGATGGCGGCTTCTTTCCCGCTCTGGATGCTGTAGATCAACTGATCGTCACGGTGTTCCAGGTTGGAAATGAGGTAATTGCCCATCACGGTAAAGACACTCTGGTAGGTACGGCCCAGGTAGTAGCCATCGAGTAAAATGGAATTCTGCTCGTCGCAAATCCAGTGATGCGGCCCTTCCGGTCCCTGCACAATTACGTAGTCCCGCTTTCCGGCCACCTTGTCTTCGCCGTAAATTATGGTGTAGGTGTAACTCGTATCGGACAGGGGAAGAATATGCAGCTCCATCGGGACACTTTGGACCACCCCCTCTGGCCGGAATATCTCCAGTTGCCCTCCCCACTTACCCACAAAATCCTGGGGGAAAGTGGGCAATTCCGGAGCTTGGGCCAGGCTGATGGAAGGGAAGCCACAGAGGAATAACGTAAGGAGAAGGCGCGGCCGCAGGTGCATGGTAAGGAGTTTTAACGCAAAGATAGCCGGGATGGTGAACCACCAAAAACGGCGTCTCTTTCATCTGCTTACCGAACCAATTTTTGTTACGATGTCTACTACCACAACACGACGGGGTGCCCCCGTGGTGAATGCCGGCTCCATGGCCGATATCGCCTTTCTGCTGCTGATTTTCTTCCTGGTAACCACGACGATTGCCGAAGACCAGGGCGTTTTGGTAAAACTGCCCCAGTGGGTGCCAGATCCGATCACGGCGCCGGTGCCGGAGCAAAACGTCCTTACCGTCCTCGTTAATAAATCCGATCAGCTGATGATCGAGGAACGCGCTGCCGAAATCGCTGATATTCCCGGCCTGCTCCGGGAGCACGTCATTTCTCCGGAGCGCAGGCCCAACCAGGCCGTCGTCTCCCTGACCCACGATCGGGGGACCAGCTACGCCCGTTACCTCGAGATCTATGACGCCCTCAAGACGGGGTACCACCGGATGTGGGACGACCTGGCCCGGCAACGCTACGGCGAAGCCTTTGACTTACTGAACGTTGCCCAACAGCGCAGCATCAGGGAGGAACTGCCGATGATCATCTCCGAGGCGGAGCCGAGTGATGTGGATGGGCTGGGGTAGGAGCGGTTTCGCGCGGGTTAAGAAGCAAGTTTAATAACAGCTTTCCACCACCGCTTTAGCGAGCAATTGGTAGCCCGTTGCGTTGAAGTGAATGCCGTCTTTACTGTACTGTAAAATTTTTGTCCCTGGCTTTTGCTGAAAATCCACGAGGCAAATGCCTTCGTCTGCGGCGGCGGTGCGGATGCGTTCGCTGAGGTCCGCTAAACAACCGGAGACCCCTTGGAATTCGTCGCTGACCTTGGCGTCTGCGGCGGCTGCCGGCGGCGTAATGAGGACCATCCTGGGCACCTCTTGCCCCCGGTCCTGAAAGAACGCCCGGGTACGGGTCAGCAGGGTAGTGAGGTGGGTGTAGGTCTCTTCGCGGCGATCGGCGTATTCCGCCTTGCAGTCATTGGTGCCCAGGCAAATCAGGATGTCGTCAATCTGTCCCATTTCAGCGTAGCCTTTACGGAGGTAAGCCGTAAGGTTCTCCAGGGTATTTCTCCGCAACTCTCCCATTCCGTCAAAGCCGATGGTATTTCCCCCCAGGGAAGTGTTCACCAACGGTCCGCCCCCACGAATTTCCTGCAACTGGTACACCCAACCCTGATTGGCTCCGTTGCTGTCGCCAATGACAAGTAAGTGTTTTTTACTCAGCGGGGCAGAGCACGCGGATAAAAAGAGGAAAAGGCTGAAGAGGGGAAGCAAACGCATAACGTGAAAGGAGTAAAATTTAATCAGGTTGTAGAGTTAACGCCTAATTGTTTCTTTTTGGCGTGAAGCGGTGGGATTTATAAATTGTCAGGCTGGGCGAATAACGGGTCTAACGGAAAGTCCGCCTGATCCAATTTCGTTCCAGCAGATAATAGACGGCCACGAGGGCGACAAATAAGGCCGTCCTGGCCCACATTGCACCTGCGGCCGCGCCCAGATAAGCCGCCAGGGTAGCGAGGCCAACGTAAAGTAAAACCCTGCCCCAGGGATACTCGACCGGAAAGAATTTTCGGGACACCAGCCAGGCCAGGAGGCTCATCACGACGAAACAGCACAGCATGGCAACTGCCGGTGCCCACAAGCCATAATCCGGGGTAAAGACCATGCTGCCGCCAATCACGATAACGCTGCCGATGAGGGCAATGGCACCACCGTAAATGGTTTTGTCGGTAAGCTTGTACGCCACACTCAGGTTAGAGAAGATACCGAAAAAAAAGTTGGCGGCCAGCAGTAAGGGCAGTACGTACAACCCTCCCCGATCTTCCGGCGCGAGGTAAAGTTGCAGCCAGGGCAGGAAAAGAATGATACCGGCGGAGGC
The DNA here is from genome assembly GCA_030431945.1 of Bacteroidia bacterium. Taxonomy (GTDB): domain Bacteria; phylum Bacteroidota; class Bacteroidia; order Chitinophagales; family Saprospiraceae; genus Neolewinella. The sequence goes on from JAUIIF010000352.1 coordinate 5,072, forward strand.
CAGGGTGCCGATGATGGCATAGGCCCGCAGCGCATCGGCATAAATGCTGCGGTCCGTCTTGGCCAGGTCATTGCCTGCCTGGCGGAAGAAAAAGGGTTCCGCCGCATAATTATAGGCCGTAATGAACAAGTTCAGAAATACCGCCAGCTTCATCGCTGCACCAAAATCACCGGCAAAGGCCAGGTTTTCCGTTACCGTGCCGCCGTGATAGAATTTAATGATGGACGGAGCCACCAGGAAGTTGATGATTCCCGCAATACCGACGATCGTCAACGGAT
>JAUIIF010000353.1 GCA_030431945.1 Bacteroidia bacterium
GGTCAGCAACAGCAGCACGTGGGCCTGGCCCAACGATTTGGTTACTTCGCTGTGGGGCAGGTAGTCGATGCGCTCTACGTTGGGCGTCAGCCCGAGTTCTTCCAGCTGTGAAAAGGTAAAGTTTTCAGTCTTGCCGATGAAGCGGAGGCGGAAATTTTCTCGGAAGGCGGGCAATTCCTCCGCCAGTTCCGCCAGTGCTTCCCAGAGTTGGCGGTTGTTGCGGTCACGGTTCAGCGAACCAATGTGGCAAAGGGAAAAATGAACGTCCTGCTTAAGGTCGGTTTCCGGGAAATCGGCGGTATCGAAGCCGTTGGTAATCACTTCTACGTCCGGCCGGCCGAGGTCAGCAAAATCCTGAGCCCAGCTCCAGCTTACGGTGGTGACACGGTCTGCTTCCTGCAGGACGGACTGTTCCTGCCGGCGGTGGATGCGGTCGGCCCAGCGGGTAAGCATAAGCTGCTCGTAAAAGTCGATCTTCGTCCAGGGATCCCGGAAATCAGCCAACCAGGGCAGCCTTGAGGAACGGTGCAGTGCTCGGGCGATCAGGTGGGTGCTGTGGGGTGGTCCGCTGGAAAGGATGGCTTCCACCTGATTATGCTGCAGCCAGGCGGACAAATATTTCACTGACGGCCTGATCCAGAACTTACGGGCATCCGGAATAAATAAATTACCGCGGATCCAGACGGAGGCGCGCTGGGTAAAGGAGGGTTTGGCCTCCTCCGTCATAAAGCCGGAATAGACACGCTCTCCCTTTTTCCGGTTCGTAAATTTCTTGTAGAGTTCGTAGGGTTCCCAGATGGGCCCGCGGAGGATTTCCACCCCCGGCGGCACCTCTGCCAGCAGGCTATCGTCGAGTACCGGATAGGCCGCATCCTGCGCCGTGTACACTACCGGTTCCCAGCCAAAATCCCGGAGGTATTTAACGGTTTTCAACACCCGCTGTACGCCGGCTCCGCCACTTGGCGGCCAGTAGTACGTGATGATGAGTACGCGTTTTTTCATTGGTGTCGTTGAAGCGAGCGGGGAGGAGAAGGGCTTACGGGCATGGCCTGCCTACCCTGCTTTTTAATTACCTGGCCCGGCACCTGCGGCCGCGCCCTGCGGGTAAGACCGCTGAACTCAGGAGGTGTACCGGTAGTATTCGCGGTACCAGTCGACAAAAACCTTGATACCCGTGGACAGATCGGTGGCCGCCCGGTAACCATAATCCTGCTCCAGTGCGGAAGTATCGGCGAAGGTTTTCTCCACGTCGCCGGGCTGCATGCCCAGGTATTCTTTTTCTGCCCTGATGCCGAGGTGCTCTTCCATCGTTTCGATGAACGTGAGGAGACTTACGGGGCTGCCGTTTCCGATATTGTACACCCGGTTAGGCACGCCCGGGCGCAGCGGCAGCGGCTGCAGCAGGACCCTTTTCACGCCCTCGACGATGTCGGCGACGTAGGTAAAGTCCCGGGACATTTCCCCGTGATTAAAAACCTTGATGGACCGGCCGTTCAGCATCGCATCGCTGAAGAGACTGTAGGCCATATCCGGCCGGCCCCAGGGGCCGTAGACCGTGAAGAACCGCAGGCCGGTAGTCGGCAAGCCGTACAGGTGGCTGTACGTGTGGGCCAGCAACTCATTACTGCGCTTGGTGGCAGCGTAGAGACTTGCCGGTTGTTCTACCGGGTCACTCTCCGCAAAAGGTACTTTATCATTGAGTCCGTACACGCTGCTGCTGCTGGCGTACACGAGGTGTTCAACCTGGTGTTGCCGGCAGTTTTCCAGGATGTTGACAAAACCCGTTACGTTACTGTCCACGTAGGCCAGGGGGTTGGTGAGGCTGTAGCGGACACCGGCCTGGGCCGCCAGGTTGCAGACCTTGGTGATCTTGAAATCCGTAAACAGCTGGTTGATCCCCGCCCGGTCTTCCAGGCCGACTTTCCGGAAGCGGTACCGGGGGAACCGCCGGCTGACGGCCTCGCCGTGTAATTCTACCGTAGCGCGGTCAACTCCGGCGTCCGCCAGGCGCGCCCACTTCAGGGCCGGGTCGTAGTAATCGTTCAGGTTATCGATCCCGATAATTTCCTCGCCGAGGGTAGCGAGAACGTTGGTCAGGGCGTGGCCGATGAAGCCGGCAGCGCCGGTGATTAGGAGCATAAATACGGGGGTTGCTGGAAAACTTCGGGTGCAAACGGTACGGTTACCGATATGCCTTCGGCCTCCAAGTGTCGAAACCACTCAGCCCGAGCCGCGGGCAGCGGCACCATTGACAAACTTGGTATCCACACTTTTACCAAAGCGTTTTTTTACCCTCGAAGTCTTTTCCCTGGTTTTCCGCAGTTGCTTCCCGTACGCCTTCCAGGGCAACCAGGTAGCGCGGGTCCACCTCACAGGTGGCCAGGCAGGCATGAATACTGCCTAAAGCGATGACGAAGGTTTTCTTATTTTTTTTGCTGATGTAGCGCCCGCGCACCCCCGCCAGTGGTCCTTTAATGATTTCCACGGCGGTCCCTTCCGCGAAAGCGAAGGCCTCTTCGACCGTTTCCCAGTCGAGGGTACGATCGGTGCTCAGCTTGCGGAGCAGGTCTATTTCTGCGGGGGTTACCTGGCGGCGGGCCCTGCCGATTGTCACGAAGCGCGCCACGTAGTGCGCGCAGCGCACGGCTCGCTCCTCCTCCTGGCGGATGTGGACAAAAACGTAGCCGGTGAGCAGGGGCAACTCCCGGGTAACTTTCTTCGAACGATAGTGGTACACCTTCTCCCGCAGCGGTATCCAGGCTTCGACGCCCAGGCGGTTCAATTCGCGTACGGCCTGCTTTTCGTGCTTACTCGACACCCTTACCGCAAACCACCGCCGGTCTGTGAGGTGCAGATCGTCGACAGTTGCATTTTTTTGGGATTGAAGCCGGTGGTTAAGGCTCGAAATACGGATCGCCATAGGGCTGACTAAAAGTTATTTTCGTGGGGCAAAGATAGCTAACCACGGGGGGAATTCCTGCACTTACCAGGAGATACCCACAGCGGATGATTCGTTTACTTTGTTAGGGGACAAAGGCCGGATTTCAAGAGAAATAAGCCTGTAGGCCAGCGGTCGTTGGCCTGTGGCTACGTCCTTTATGGTAGTTGAAAAAGCTAGTACCCACCAAAATAGCGCCGCATAAACCACTCGCCGGAAAACAGCGCCAGCAGCAGGAAGAAAATCCACTTCAGGTGGACGACGGACCGGGTGTTTACCGTCTCAAACAGCACGGGCTTCACCGTGCCGCCTGCTTCCAGACGGGCCGGCAGGCCCGCCAAATCTGCCGGAAAGAGCAATTCGCCCCCGAAGCGGTCGCTCGTTCGGTATGCGGCTTCTGCGCGACGGGTTGTGGCCTCATGCTCCACATCCGCGAGGGCGAGGCCTGCAACGTGAGTCCGGATCCCGACTATCCGGTGAACCGGGGCATGGCATGCCCCAAGGGCTGGGAAGCCCTGGCCCCTCTCGACGCGGACGACCGGGCGACCTACCCGCTGGTGCGAGACGCGGACGGAGGGCTCGTTCGGACGACCTGGCAGGAGGCGCTGGCCCGCTTCGTCGGCGGCGTGCGCGACGTCCAGCGCGTGCACGGCGATGCGGCCTTCGCCTTCCTCGGCACGGGCCAGATGCCGACCGAAGAGCTCGCCTTCTTCGGGGCGCTGTCGAAGTTCGGACTCGGCATGGTGCACGGTGATGGAAACACACGACAGTGCATGGCTACGGCGGTTCAGGCGTACAAGGAGTCCTTCGGCTTCGATGCCCCGCCCTACACGTATGGGGACTTCGAAGAGTCCGACGTCATCGTGTTGGTCGGCTCGAATCTCTGCATCGCCCATCCGATCCTCTGGGAGCGGATCTGCCGGAACCCGCACGATCCGCGAATCATCGTGATCGATCCACGTCGCACGGAGACGGCGGAAGCAGCGACGCAGCACGTTCCTCTCCGACCGAAATCCGATCTCACACTCTTCTACGGGATCGCTCGAGCGTTGATCGAACGGGACTGCGTCGATCGGGACTTCGTCACGCGACACACCTCGGGGTTCGCGGCGTTCGCGGAGTTCGTCGGTGATTTCGACGAAGCCCGCGTCCTGGCCGAGTCCGGGATCGAAGCGGCCGAGTTCAGGCGTCTCGTCGACACCCTCGCTCGCGGGGAACGCGTCTCGTTCTGGTGGACGATGGGCGTGAATCAGAGCCACGAAGGCGTGCGCGTCGCCCAGGCGCTCGTCGACCTCGCGCTGATGACCGGGAACATCGGTCGCCCCGGAACCGGCGCGAATTCGATCACCGGGCAGTGCAACGCGATGGGGTCCCGTCTCTTCAGCAATACGACGAGTCTGCTCGGCGGGCGGGACTTCACGAGTGCGTCGGATCGCGCCGACGTCGCGAAGCTGCTCGACATTCCGGTCGAACGGATTCCGGCCGAGAAGAGCCTCGCCTACGACGAGATCCTCGAGGGCGTACGCGAGGGGCGCATTCGTGGTCTCTGGATCGTCGCGACGAACTCGGCCCACTCGTGGATCGACCAGAACGACTTCCGGCGCCTGCGCGAGAAGCTCGAATTCCTGGTCGTGCAGGACATGTACGCTTCGACCGAGACGGCGAAGATGGCGGACCTCGTGCTCCCGGCGGCCGGATGGGGCGAGAAGGACGGCACGTTCATCAACTCGGAGCGCCGGATCGGGCGCATCCGCAAGCTGCGTCGTGCGCCCGGGGAGGCGCTCGCCGACTTCCAGATCTTCCGGCTGATCTCGAACGCGGCCGGCTGCGACGATCTCTTCGAGCGGTGGAAGACGCCGGAGGACGTGTTCGACCTGATGCGTGCACTGTCGCGGGATCTTCCCTGCGACATCTCGGGAATCGAGGGCTATCGCATGCTCGAACGGACGGGCGGGATGCAGTGGCCCGTACCCGATTCCGCGACCGACGAGGGCGCCGTCCCACGGCAGGAGCGGCGGCTCTTCGAGGACGGGCGGTTCTTCCACGCCGACGGCCGTGCACGATTCGTCTTCGAAGCACCGCGATCCGTCGCGGAGCCCGTGGACGCCGAATTCCCCTTCGTCCTGATGACCGGTCGCGGCTCCTCTGCCCAGTGGCACACGGAGACCCGTACGGGCAAGTCCGCGACGCTCCGCGGACTCGCTCCCTCCGAGACTCAGCTCGAGATCCACCCCGAGGATGCGGCCCGATGCGGCATCGCCGCGGGAGACCGGGTCGCCGTCGCTTCGCGTCGGGACCGTGTGGTCGTGCGCGCTCGCATAACGACCGTCGTTCCCCGCGGTGCGGTCTTCCTCGCGATGCACGACGCACGTACCAACCGATTGACCCACGCGTCGTTCGATCCGTATTC
>JAUIIF010000354.1 GCA_030431945.1 Bacteroidia bacterium
TTTCCACCGTCGGTGGATTTGTAGACGGCCGATTCCGGCCCGCCGCTGATGTAGGTGAAGACGTGCCGCCGGCGCTGGTGGGCCACGGCGTAGATCAGGTCCGGGTCCCGCGGATCGAGGTGTACCTCGTGGATGCCGGTGTGGATGCTGATGTCCAGGATCTTTTCCCAGTTTGCGCCGCCGTCGGTTGTTTTGTACAGGCCGCGGTCACCGCCGGCACTCCAGACCGGGCCGGTGGCGGCGACGTAGACAACGTCGCTGTTGCGCGGGTCCACGGCAATCATCCCGATGTGCTCGGAATTCTTCAGCCCCATGTGCTGCCAGCTTTTGCCGCCGTCGACGCTTTTGTATACGCCGTCGCCGTAGGCCACGCTGCGCTGGTTGTTGTTTTCCCCCGTCCCGACCCACACGACGTTATGGTTGTTCGGGTCCATTTCCACGACGCCGATGGAGTAGGAGCCCTGACGGTCGAATACGGGCGTGAAATTGAGGCCTTTGTTGGTGGTTTTCCAGACCCCTCCGGCCGCGGTGGCCACGTAAAATTCGCTCGGATTATCCGGGTTGACGGCGAAGTCGGCAATCCGCCCGGAGGTAAAGGCCGGGCCGATGGAGCGGAAGGACAGGCTGTTCCAGGCCGCTTCGTAGCGGGCGTCCTTGGCTTGGTCTTCCTCCTGGGCGGAGAGCGCCCAGGTCAGTAAAAGCAGCAGAAAAAAGGTGGTGGTTCGTAGCACGTGCGTAGCTGTTTTGGTTAGAATAGGGGAATATACAGTGAAATCGGGGTAATGGGGCGCGGCCGCAGGTGCAAAGGAGGGTAGAAGGGGCCGTCTGGTTCTGTCCGTAAAGGCAGTAAGCGCAACAGCGGTTTTCGTGCCCGGGGGGCCTTGTACGTACGTGCAGACCTGCCACTTTTATAATCGGTATCTTTACTTGGCCGGTACGTTGTACCCGTTCGGCGTGGAGGTACGTGCCGGCGTGTAACGGTGTCGCTACTTTCACTCGATTTTGACCGCCGGCCATTCGCCAACGGAAGTTATAGCACTACTCAATGATTGCCTGGAAGCTTCTCACCCATCTTTTCAGCTCCCGGCGGAGTAGCATGCGTGCTTGGCACCGGCGGCGTATCCTGGCCGCAGTAGTGCAAGTCCCGGTATTTTTGGCCCTGCTGCTGACGAATCGATTTGCGTTATTGCTGGATCATCTCTTGTTCCCGGCCTTCAGGCAACAACCCATCACTGCGCCGGTATTCATCGTTTCCCTGCCGCGAAGCGGGACCACTTTTCTTTTCCATACCCTGGCGGAAGAGCGGAAGGCATTCACCTGTTTTCGTTTGTGGGAAACCCTCATTGCCCCCGCCATCTGTCAAAAATACCTGTTCCTGGGGTTGCGGCGTGTTTACCGGTTTGTTGGCCGTCCTCTGCGCAAGACCTTTTACAGATTGGAAGACCATCTACTGGCTGACTTACGACGCATTCATCCCAGCGGTTTCGGGTTGCCGGAAGAAGAAGAAGGGCTTTTTCTGTGGTTTTTCAGCAGTGGCTGGTTTCATCACTTTTATCCGGATGCTGCTTTTCTAGATCAGCTGCTCCTTTTTGACGGTGGCAACATGAGGGCGACGGAGAAGGCACGGTGGGTAGCACAGTATCACGCCTGCGTGCAGCGGCACAACTACGTTTTCAACCGCCGTGGCCAGCGTCGCTTCTTATCGAAGAACCCCTTCTTCATGAACAAACTGGAAAGCCTTTACCGGGCTTTTCCCGATGGCCATATCCTGACGATCGAGCGGGATATGGAACGTACCCTTGCCTCAACGCTTTCTCTTAATGCCTTTCTCTACCAGGCGGGGTCTGACCGCCCCGTGCCGGAAGAAGTGCGTCTGAATTCAGTGAAGCTGCTGCTCTTTTGGAAAACCTTGCGCGACGAAGGTCTGCAAAAATGCTTTTCCCACACCCATCTGCGGCTGGATTTCCGGAGCCTGGTAGATCGGGATGCCGTACCGTGGCGCCAACTGGCGACCTTCTTACGGATCACCCCTGACTGGCCGCCGGCACAGGTGCAAGGCCACCGGACGGGGCGGCACTATCCGCCGCTCCAACCAGTTGAGTTGGCCGTTTTACGGGCAGAACAACGGGGTAATCCGGTAACTTACCATGACTTCCATCACCTGAACCCCGCCAGTGAATCCGTAGCGAAAGTCCGGAAGATCCGGCGACGACAATGAGTAACGAAGAGTACGGTAATCCTCCGTCCGTCGTTGGCCACGGGTAAATCGCCAGCACGGCGGGGTAAGCGGAGTGCTTCCCGGAACGGCTCATGGGGGTCGGGCCAGTAGGCGGCGGGTAAACATTGGAGAAACACTTGGACCATACCGGTACTGACCCGGAGGGCCACCATTTAAAAAAATGATTTCCTTATGCAGATCAATTACCGCGAAGCCACCCGGTCTGATAACCAGCAACTCATCGCCTTAGCGGCTACTTCGGACATGGACGGCAATATTGGCCTGCGGATTGACCGTGGTCCCGACTTTTTTCGCTTAGCTGATTTACGGGGCCAGAGTAAGGTGTTCGTAGCTGAGGCTGAGGCGGTGATCATTGGCTGCATCAGCGTGGTCAGGCAGGGGGTCTACGTGCGGGGCCGGGAGGAAACGGTGGATTATGTGGGAGACTTGAAGGTGGCACCAAGCTACCGAAACCAGGGTGTTGGCCGGGCATTAGGTGACTTCGCCGTAGAGTACCTGCTGGCTAATGACACGGACCTGGTCTTGCTAACGGTCGCCAAAGGAAACGACAAACCTTTTCCTTTTTTTACCAACCGGAAGATTGGGACCGACATGATGACGATCGGGGAATTCATTGTTTTTCAGTTCATCGGAAAAAAAAAGAACAAGGTCTCAACAAAGTACCTGGTGGAAACGTCAGGGGAAACGGAAGAACTCCTGACCTTCTACAACCGCCACTACCGGAAGTATGCATTGGGAAGCCAGATCACTGCCGCTAAACTGGCGGGGACAACCAATTTTATTGTGCGCCACGAAGGGGAGCTGCTCGCCGCAATGTGCCTGGTTGATACAATGCCGTACAAGCGCAATGTGGTAACCAGGGTTTCCTGGCGGATGAAACTTCTGCTGGGCGTGTTGAATCGCCTGAATCCATTATTCGGCCTGTCCAGAATGCCGGAATTGCACCAAGCGGTCAAACTACTTTACATCAAATATTTAGCCATGGAGCAAGACGATAAGGATCTCGTGACTACGCTGATCAATCATGCCAGAAATCAGGCGTACCTCAGCTCCTACTCCTTTGCCTCCATCGGCTTGCACGAAAAAGACCCAATCATCCGGCACTTCGCGGGGATTCCGAAACTAACCTTTCGCTCCGTTGGCCTGATCACGAGCGCAAAGAACAGTAAACACCTGCTGGAGGCTGTGTCCCGTGGCATCCCTTTCGAAGACTATTCGCTCGTGTAACACTTTTTTATCGTAAAAACGCACTGTTATGAAAACCGCCACTCCATCACTCACCACTTCTGAAACCTTTAGCGTGGTTTCGGACCTTTTTTCCCAGGCCATTACCGGAGAGCTCATTGGCATGTCCAACTTTGCCTCCCTCGCCGAGACCATCGATGATTATGAGGAAAAAATGGAAGCCGTCGAACATGCCGATAGTGAACGCTCCCATGCCGAAGGATTTCTTCACTTTGCTAAGGAAGCAGGGCTTCAGGTAAACATTAACCTGGAAGGAGAGTACTGGCGGTCCGTCCGCGAACAATTTCTCGCCTACGCCGGTAAACGAGATTTCATCGCCTGTCTTTTCATTCAGGAAGTAATTCTGGAATCCTTCGCCGTTTCGATGTATACCGACGTGGGCGACGCCCTTGGTGGGGAGGCCGGTAAGCTTTTCCGGAGCATCGCCGAAGAAGAAAAAGAGCACCTCGACCATTCCACCGAAATCCTCCGGGAAGAGCTGCGGAAAGATGCCACTGCCTTCGTCGATAAAATCGAGGAAGTTCACTTCAACTGCATGACCATTCTGGCGCAATTTTCCGCCACGACGGATTTACGCGGTCATTGCGGCGTTTGCCACGGTAGCTGCATGAAGGCGGACCTACACCACGTGGGGCTTGACAGCGCCACCATGCGGGGAAATGCTTTAGCCCTGTACGCCCGCGCATTAGACAACATCGGTATTCCGGGAGAAAAATCGATGGTATGGATCGCCCAGCTTCCCGCTTAGACTTTGCCGTCATCGGCCATCAGGACTCCTGGGCCAACATCCATACTTTCGTCAACCGTATCCGGACACCGGAGCAGGGAACGCTTTCCGTAGAAAAAGTGAAGGCGATTTTTCCCTTTATTCCTGCCAGGGACCTGTTCCGCGTCACCGTTACGTCCCGCACGGGGGACACCATCAAGGGCGTCTACATAGATACCTTTATTGAGCCCGATAAATTGGGTGTTACCAACCTGCGGACCAACCTGCGCAAGGTGGAAGACGCCATTGCCTTCGCTAAGAAACTGGAAGCGCCCATTGTGGCCTTGGGAGGTTTTACCTCCATTTTTCTGGAAGGCGAACTGAGCCCCTATGCGTCCTCAAATACGCGGTTTACCACCGGCAATACCCTGACTTCTGCCTTCATTGTTAAAGGCGTGGAGCAAGCCGCCGTCGAGAATCAATTAGACCTGCGCTCCGCCAGCGTCCTCATCATCGGGGCTACGGGAGACATCGGGCGCGCCTGCGTCGGCTATTTTCAATCCCGCGTCAACAACTTATTGCTTTGCGCCCGGAATAAGCGCCGTCTTGAGCGGCTGGCCGGGGAGGTGAAGGCAGGCGGTGGCCGCTGCACATCTGCGATCGAATTATCCACCTTGCTGCCCAGAGCTGATGTCATCATTTGTGTGGCCAGCTCCTCCAATCTGGCCCTGGCGGGAGTTAAGCCGGAGGCCATCATCTGTGATGCCGGCTACCCCAAAAACCTGTTTCGGGACGCTGCCGACCGGCCTGGCTTTCTCTTCCACGGTGGAATGGGGCAGGTGGAAGGCGGGTATCGTTTTGAACCGGACTACACCGACTCCTTCTACCAGTACCCTGCCCCCGATATTATCCATGGTTGTATCCTGGAAGCCATGGTGCTCGCCTTCGAGAAACGCTTCGAGAATTACTCTTCCGGCCGGGGCAACATCACCGTAGAAAAGGTGGAAGAGATATACCGGTTAAGTCTGAAGCATGGCATCGCCCTGGCCCCCTTTTTTAATGATAACGGGTTGTGCCCCACCCGCCCAAAAGTGTCGTCAATATGAAAAATCAGCAAGACCAGGTCCCGCTGTTCAAACT
>JAUIIF010000355.1 GCA_030431945.1 Bacteroidia bacterium
GCAGCCGGCCGGTCGCCGGTGGTAAGGTGACCGTAGGCGGAATGCAGGAGCATTTTGCCACGGTTCCGAACGCCGGTGCTTTTACCGATTTCTGGTTTAGCGAGGAAATGGAATTGGTCCGTGCTTACGGATTGTTGGTGGTGTAGGTGCGGCAGCTGGTCGATGAAAAAAAACAATAATGACCGGCATAACATCCTTTCTTTACCTTGAGCGGCCAATGCGCAACTATTTTCAATTACAGCTCCGGATCGTACAGCGCTTTTTGACGGAGTGGCGGTTAGCGCCCTGGCTGGTTGCCCTGGTCGTGCCCGTCTTGTTCGTGCTGGGCAGTTTGCTGCTGCTGGAGCGGACGGCGTACGCCGCCCTGGCCATAATGGTGCTGAGCTGGTCAGGTTTTGCCTGGCTCAGCGGCAGCCAGCGTAATTACTTTTTACGCATCACTTACCCGGGCGCTACTTACCGGAAAATACGACTTTGGGAAAATACCGTGATTATCCTGCCAATTGTACTGCTGTTTGTGGGGAAGGGGTTGGGGGCGGTGGTCCGCCCGGAAGCGTCTGGTGTAGCTTGGTGGTACTGGGGGGCGCTGGCGCTGGTGCAAGGATTGGTTGGAACAGCAATGGCCTACCGGGTGGTGGGGGGGCGTGCTTCGCTGAAGCTCCCGACGCCGTTTTCCCGGCAGCCCTTTGAGTTTGCCGTTGGCTTCCGGCGGGCCTGGTGGCTGTTGGTCTTCGCTATCTTTTTGCTGATCATGGGAGTGCGGGCCCAAAATTTTGAACTGGGAGCTTTCGCCTGGTTTATGACCGTATTCGGAGCACTGAACTTTTACCAAAAGCCGGAGCCAGGTTTCTACGTTTGGGTCCACGCACTCAGTGGCAGGCAGCTGTTGCTCCGTAAGCTGCGTATCGGTAATGTCCATTTGTTGATCCTTGGACTGCCGTTCGTACTTACTCTTCTAGTGGCGTTTCCCGCCCGGTGGCTGCTGGTGGTGGTGGGGCTCGTCCTGGCCAGTGCCTACCTGACCCTGTTTATTGTAGCCAAGTACGCAGCCTACCCGAACGAGATTGATCTGGTCAATGCCTTTATCATCGCCTTTGGTTTTGTGGTGCCGCCGCTAATGATTTTCCTCATTCCCTATTATTTCAAGCGGGCGGCGCTCCGGCTACAATTAGTGCTCTCCTGATCAACTGAACGATCCATCATGCTCCAACTCCACGCTCTTTCCAAGCACTACGGAACCAACCACGTACTTCGCGGCCTTGATGCACAGTTTCTTCCCGGACGGGTGTACGGCATCATCGGGGAGAACGGGGCGGGTAAAACGACGCTGTTTCGTTGTATTGCCGGCTTGCTGGGGTTTGAGGGAGAAATCACCGGACCCGGCAGCAATTTCCGGCATCACCTGGGCTTTCTGCAGACGAATAACTACTTCTTCCCGAAAATGACGGGGCGGGAGTACCTGCGTCTGCTGTGTCAGGCGCGTCACGCGCCGGCGGTTAAGCTGGACGAACGCAATGTTTTCGATCTTCCGCTGGACGACTATGCCGAGACCTATTCTACCGGCATGCAAAAAAAGCTGGCCCTGCTGGGGGTGTTGTTGCAACAGAATGAAGTGTTGATTCTGGACGAACCTTTCAACGGCGTTGATATTCAGAGCAACATACTCATTACCGCCATCATTCGCGCGCTGAAAACCAAGGGGAAAACCGTGCTTATTTCCTCGCACATCTTTTCTACCCTGAGTGCTACCTGTGATGAAATTTACCTGTTGCGGGAAGGGGCATTTGTGCGCCGGGTTTTGCCGGCGGATTACGCAGGGCTGGAACAGGAGATGGAAGATGTTACCGTTGGGGATCGGGTAGACCGATTAGGGTTGTAACTATAGTTAGTGTGTAAACACCTAATGTTTCGTAGCTTTAGAGGGATAAAAAATACATCCCATGCGCTTGCTGTTATTGTGCTGCCTTCTTTTTTCTGCTCCCGTTATCTTCGGATGGACCACGGGAAATAGTAGTGGACTTAATGCGCAGCCCGAGAGAATCGGGAAGGACTTTGCCCTCTTTTTTCCGGTAGGGAACTATCAGCATGCCGGTTACCCTCCGTTGAACGGACCCATCAGGGATGCGGAAAGAATTGCTACGGAATTACGCAACCACTTTGGCTTTAAAACGGAGATTCTGGTAGATGGCACCGAGCGGGAGATTAAGGATAAACTGAATGAATACGCCCGTAAATTTGCCGAGGGTACTTTCCCTGAAGATGGACAATTATTGGTTTTCTTCAGTGGGCACGGCGTTATTGATGCCAACGTGGGGTATTTTTTGCCGGCAGATGCCGATCCCGGCCAAGTAGAGGAAACAGGAATCAGTTATCACGTTTGGCGGAATAAGATTGATTTGATGAACTGCCGCCATATTCTCGTGGCCATTGACGCCTGTTTCGGAAATATGTTCCTGGATACGGATAGCAGAGGGGCCATTGCCGGCAGAGGTAACGAAACGACCAGTGCCGAGAAGTTCCTGCACAACCACGCTACGAAAACCTCCCGGGTCTTTTTCTCGTCGGATTCTAAGCTGGAGACTACGCCTGATAATTCTAATTTCGCCTATAATTTTTGGCGTGGCCTGCAGAATTTCAGGCGTCCGGAAGGCTACTTTACCAGTAGTCAGCTTTTTGCTAACTACATGGAAGATATTCAGCCGGCTCCCAATGCTACCTATTTCGAGAGTAATGATCCTTCTTCCTCCTTTTTATTTTTTCACGACGAAGTGAGCGCTGGCGAACCAGTAAAAAGGGAAACTGAAAACGAAGCCTGGGCGGCGGCACAACAGCGGGGAGACTGTGAAGGGTACCGGAGGTTTATCGGTAAGTTCCCGGATGGAGCGCTGGCTATTCTGGCAAAAAAAGAACTCGAACCCTGTATCGAACAGGAGCAGCGGCAAGCGGACTGGCGAGATGCCGCCCGGCTGGATAATTGTGAGGGCTACGAGGCCTTTATGGAAAAGCATCCGGATACAGAATATGCGAAGGCGGCCAAGGCGGCCTGGTCAGCATTAGATTGTTCCCCTAAGGCCATTCCGGGTAAAATGACCTTTGTTTCCTACGGTGATTTCTCCATGGGAGATGAGGTCGTTAAGCCCGAATACGGCGCGCTGCACGTGCACCCGGTTAAAGTGTCCACTTTCTTTATCAGCGCCACGGAATTAACGAACCGGGAATATGCTGCCTTTCTGAATGCCAACGGGAATCAGGTGCAAGGCGGAGCTACCTGGTACAAACTGGACGGGCAGTACGCCGGCATAGAAAAATACGGAAATGAGTTCAGGGTAGTTGAGGGGATGGAGAATCACCCGGTCGTAAACGTCACCTGGTACGGGGCTGTCGCCTACTGTAATTGGTGGAGTAAGAAAAAGAACCTGAAGCCCTTCTACAATATTGCCGGAAGTAACGTTACGGCAGATTGGTCAGCAACGGGCTACCGTCTCCCAACGGAAGCGGAGTGGGAGTTTGCGGCGCGCAGCGGAGGGGTACAAGAGGAATGGGCGGGGACCTCCTCGGAGGAGGAACTGGTCACTTTCAGCAACTTTATGGGGAGTAGTGACGGTCACCGTCGCTTGGCCCCAATCGGAAGTTTTCAGGCGAATAAGCTGGGGCTGGCGGATATGTCCGGCAACGTCGCTGAATGGTGCTGGGATTGGTACGACGAAGAGTACTATAAGTCATCACCAACCCAAAACCCCCGTGGCCCCGCCAACGGAACTAACCGGGTGATCCGGGGGGGAAGCTGGAATCACGCGAAGGCATTTTGCCGGACTACTCAACGTTATTCCCTCAGGCCCGCAAGTACTACGTCATTGATCGGGTTCCGGCTGGCACAGAATAAGGCTAACTTGCGCGATCTGCGCCCGGATAAGTTCGGAGGGGCTGGAAAAGCTAACGGAGGAGATTGACCACCTCGAACATGGAAGTCAAATGCGCAGTATTCAGATAAATAACCCCAGCCTATGAGAAGCATTTTGTTGTTGCTATTACCCGTACTCTTCGTCAGCCTTCCAGGGGCAGCGCAGCAAGACCTGCGCACGGACAGTGTCTTTTTTCAACAGCAGGTACCCGTCTATCAGGATTGGTTGAACCGGTCGGGTTTCGGACAAATTCTCAAAGTGCAGAAACTACTCGTTTACGAAGAATACGTTGTCCTCAATTTAGGGTTCAGGAGTAATGATCTTAGGGAGATGTTTGCGAGTTGGAAGGGCCTGAAAGAAGGCTTCGAAGAGGTATCACCCGTAAGCCTGGAGGAAAAGCTTTTCTATCAGGCAGCCTCCGTGCTGGAATTGCAGGACACCATGCTGGCCGTAGGCATTTACGATACCTATAACCGTTTTGAGGTACCTACTTTTAAACGGGAAATACTATTCATCGAAGGTGCGGTCAGGGTAGAGGAAGACAACCCTAAAGCAGCTATAGAGGCCATTAAGCTGTTCCCCCGGGATCTGCAAAGCGGTACCCTTTCCTCCGTCGCTAAATTTCAACAAAAGCTCAGTCGTGAAAAGGTTTATGATTGCATTCGAGCTCACTTAATTGATCATTTTTCCGGGGCTGGCTACGGTGCAGAGGCACCCGAAATTGAAATCCTCGAAGAGCGCATCAACTTGCGGCTGAAAGTGACCAATCTCCGCAAGGAAGTACTGGGTCAATCCAATCTCTGCAGTTGGCTGGAGGCCTTGGGCCTCGATTGCCGGTGGGCTAAGCGCGAGCAACTTACTTTCCTGTTTACCTACGAACCTACGTCAGGCGGTATCCAGCTAACGGGGGACATCAGCGGGAAAGTCGGCTCCGGTCTTTACCGGGAAGTTCCGCGCGGGAGCTACCGCAACCTGGAGCCGGAGTTCAACGATGAGCTGCAAGCTTACATTGCCACCATTACTGCTGGAATTACCAAACACCTGGCCAGTTGTAATTAATTACCCTGTCCCTCTCCCAAGCCGAAAGCAACGTAGGCGTCTCCCGCCAGGGTATTAAGCTTGCCGCCGCCACAGGCAATGACGACAAATTGCTGACCGGCAATTTCGTACACTGCCGGCGTAGCAAATCCGGCCGCCGGCAAATCGGTTTCCCAGAGCAAGGCACCGGTACGCTTGTTGAACGCCCGGAATTTGGCATCCTGCGTGGCAGCAATAAACAAAACCCCGCCTGCGGTCACTACCGGGCCACCGTAGTTCTCCGTTCCGGTGGCCGGAATGCCGCGTGCCTTATAGTCCGGGTACTCTCCGAGGGGAATCTGCCATTTATGTTCTCCGGTGTTCAGATCG
>JAUIIF010000356.1 GCA_030431945.1 Bacteroidia bacterium
TTTTTTCAGGAGGGCGCGCACGCAGGAGCAAAAAAAGTTTGCAGTGCCGGGGTTTGCTCACCGGATTTCTCCGTCAGCAGAAACCGCTCCTTCTACCTCTGCCTGCACCTGCGTCCGCGCCCGCAAAACCGAACCACCGCCCTGTTTTCCTTCCGGAGGGCTCCCGGGGGAGCCTGCCCGGGGCTACCTGTTTGTCCATTTGCTGAAAGGACGTACCTTGCCAACATGCCGATTACCGAATCCGAACAAATCATTCCTGCTGGCCGGGAAGCTGAAGTACTGGAAACTGCCCTGGCGCAGGTGATGACTCCGGATGCTGCTTTCGGCCCGGACATCAACCACCTGGCTTCCCGGGCCGGTGAACTGGCCGCTGCCTTCGTAGCCCACGGTGATGCTTTTGCCGCCGGAGAAGAGGAGGAACCCGATAATCTCGCGGCCCGCCTTACCCATTTTGTCTGGGCAGACCGCGCTAAGCACTTCCTCATTCTTTACCGCAACGTTCAGCTGGAACTCCAGATGGCCTCCCTTAAAGTCCGGGAAGGGCAGGTTGGCGCTGACCGGCTCGCAGACTTACACGAACGCACCGCCACCACCCTGCGGAGTGCGGTAACGGAATGGGAGGCAGAACTCGCCGCGCTACAAAAGCAATATCAGGACAACGAGCGCAGCCGCACCGCTGCGCTGGAGACCTGGGCGCAACAACGAAATCCCTGGCCGGAATACCGGATGCAGCTGGTGGCGACGGCGCAACAGGCACAGGAGTTGGGGGAGGAGTACGCGCTGCTGCTGCAACAGATCGGGCATTTCAGTGCGCTGCGGGAATTGCTGCGGGAAAGTGCCCGGGCTGCCCGGACGGGAATTGAAAGTTCCATTGACCGGGCCAGCGAGACGTTGTCGTTCATTCTTGCCGAGGACGGGGGGGAGAAACCGCAGCCTGGAAAAATTGCCAGTCGTCTGGATGACCTCCTGGCCGAAGATAACGCCCGCCAGCAGATTCATCACTTTACCAATAAACTGACGACCCTCATCGGCGCGCTGGCCGAACGGACGCGCATAACGGTAGGCGCTGAGCATGGTCTTCTGCAGTACAAGGACGTCAACCTCCAGCGCGCTGCCGACCAGTGGGTGGCGGCCGAAATTTTGCCGCAATTGTACGAATTGTGGGAACTCAGTGAGGCAGAAACGACGGGACTGGATGTCGCCATGGCCAACGTGCGGAACCGCGCGTTGTTGCTGGACAACGAGCAGAAGGCCGGAGCGGAAACGCAGCTGGACCTGGAAACCCTCTGCCAGCCGCTTTACAATTTTCTGGCCCGGGCTGAAAGTACCCTGGTCACTTTCACGGAAATTGAACAGCTTGCCCTGGGGCTGATCGAAAAGGACTTACGGTTAACGACGGTCTACCGCCCCGAAGCCGGCTTTCTGCCCTTACCCCTGCAGTCGGGAATCAATGAGTTTACCCGCCGGCAGGGCCGGCTGCTGGATAATGTCAAAGCCTGGTTTGACGGAACCTTTGCCGGGCTGCAACGCTGGCGCGGCGCAGCCGCGCAGGAAGACCGGATGAGCGTTTCCGAAAAGCTCGTCCGCGCCATCAACCAACGCCAACCCGCACCGGGAAATGGTGCCTACACCAATATCCTCCTTACCAAGGGCTACATCGGGGAATCCTTCCTGGTGGGGCGGGAAGACGAAACGGAACGCCTGCGCAGGCTGATCAATAACTGGACCCTGGGTTTTCGCGGCGCGGTGATGCTGACCGGCCGGCGGCTTTCCGGAAAAACCCTGTTCGGGGAGCTGATTGCCAACCGCGTATTCCCCAATACCGTCATCCGGCTGCGCCCCGCCAGTATCATCAATTTACAGGGACGACGCCTGGTGACTACGGGCAACCTGGCCGAAGCCCTCGAATTTATCGAAAAATATACCCTGCAAAGTAAGCCAATGATCTGGATCGATGACCTGGAGACCTGGCACGATAAAAATACCACCCTGGCGGAAAACGTCAGGTCGCTGACCACCCACATCGATGATTTTTCCGGCCGGATTTTCTTTATGGTGTCCACCACAAACGCCGTGTGGTCTCACCTCAACAAGTTTATGGGGCTGGAAAAGATCTTCCAGGCGGAAGTCAACCTCGATACCTTTTCGCTCGCAGAAATGCACCAGGCCATCCTGATCCGGCACGGCGCGACCCACAAGCAGTTGGTGGACCAGGAGGGCGAACCGCTCGGAGAAGTCGGCTTCAGCCGTCGGGTCCGGCGCCTCTACCGTGCCGCAAACGGCAACATTGGCGATACCCTGAATTACTGGGCCTGGCATACGCATTACGTGGACGAAAACCGGGTAACCCCCGGGAAGGATCGCCACTTCCGGCTCCCGGCCTTTGTTTCAGCAGACACGGGTATTCTCCTGAACACCCTTTACCTGGAACGACGAACAAGTGAGTACCGACTGCGCAAGCTGCTCGGGCCGGCCTTCGAGCACCGCTACCGCAGCATCCTGCGCCGCCTCCTCCGGGTAGGAATGCTGACCCGGCACAACGATGGGGGGTTGGAAATCAGTGAATCCATTGTCAACGATGTAGCCCGGGCACTCGAACATGACGGTTACCTAAACCAAGAAGATTAAATGGAAGCGCTACTGCAACCTTACTTTACCTGGACGAACCTCCTGCTGGCCGCCCTGCTTCTCTGGGGCAGCTATTTTCTGCTCAGTTACCTCCACCAGCGCTTGCAGGGGAGCGTTATCCTGGGAAGGTATCAGCGCCGCACAGTGGAGTTGCTCTCAACTTTTCTGCTGCTCTTTGAGCCGATTACGGTGCTCATCATAACGATGATTTTTCTGTTCATCAATCCCCTCACCCACGGTATTCTCCTGCTGGTGGTGATCCTGGCCACTTTCACGCGCATTCGGGACTACGTCAGTGGCCGGATCATTCTGACGTCTTCCCTGCTTGCCGAAGGCAAGCGCATGAAAACGGCTAAATCTGCGGGGGTTGTTTCCCGGATTGGCCGCATGGGGGTCCACCTGCAAACGGGCGAAGGCCTCCACTTCGTCAACTACAGCAATCTTCTTACGGAGGGGTATTCCCTGACGGCCGGCAAAGAGATCGGTGGCTACTTCCAGCTTCACATCCAGCCGCCGGAAGGAGAAGAACGCCCGCTCCGCTTCCTGGAAAATAAATTTGTTACCACCCCTTACCTCGACCGGGCCATCAAGCCCGAGCTGCAATTCCGGGAAGAAAATTCCCGGGAAATAAAAGCCCGCATCGCGGTGCGGGAAGACCAGCACCTCCGCGAGCTCCTCGCCCTGCTGCGGGAGTGGGGCTATCCGGCACGGGTTGCCCGCAAGTAAACTTTGCCCCGTTACGCCCTTTTATATTTTTTGCCAATTCTTAGTTTTTCAACCTTATGGACCAAGTCAGTGAAATCACGCAGATCATTGCGGCTTCCGTCGTTATTATCCTGTCCTTTATTTTCGGGGAAATCTCTAAGCGAACCAATATCCCTTCCGTTCTGATGCTGATCGTACTCGGTATCCTGGCCAAAATCGGCCTGGATGCAGCGGGGCTGGGAGACCAGAACTTTTTTCCGGTCCTCAAGGTACTGGGAACGGTCGGCCTGATCATGATCGTACTGGAGGCTGCCCTGGAGCTCAAGCTCGAGCGCGACAAATACCTCGCCATCGGTAAGGCACTGCTGATTGCGTTGATCGGTCTGGTCCTTTCCACCTGGGCTGCGGCGGAAATCCTCAAGTATTTCGTGACGGATATGGATACGACCACGGCGTGGCTGTACGCAACCCCGCTCTCCATTTTGTCGAGTGCCATCATCATCCCCAGCGTTACCGCCCTTAAAGGACATAAAAAGGAGTTTCACATTTACGAAAGCACCTTTTCCGATATCCTGGGCATCATGCTGTTTTATTTCCTGACGTCTCAGTTGCACGGTGCCCACGGGGAAGACTACGGCCAGGAGTTTGCGGAGTCGGCGGAACACGCCAGTGGCGCACTGGCCTACGGGTTGAAAATTCTGCTGACCATTTTCGTTTCCCTGATCGCCAGCTACGTGGTTGTCCTGATTTTTCAGCGGATCAAAAGCCACGTCAAGCTCTTCCTGCTCATTGCTGTCCTCCTCTTACTCTACGCTTTGGGCAAGACCCTGCACCTGTCGTCCCTGATCATGATCCTGATCTTTGGCCTGATGATCGCCAACTTACGCCTGTTCTTCCAGGGGCCGTTGAAAAACTGGCTTCACTACAAGAATGCCGTACACATTTACGAAGGCCTGCACGTGGTGACCATGGAAACAGCCTTTGTCGTCCGCACCTTCTTTTTCGTCATCTTCGGCATTACGATTTCCCTTTCTACGCTGTTCAGTATGGAAGTGGTGCTGACTGGCGGGATGATCCTGTTGAGCATCTACCTGATCCGCTTTATCGTCCTGCGTCTGTTCATCGGTAAGGACATCACGCCCCAGCTCTTCGTGGCACCCCGGGGCTTGATTACCGTTTTGTTGTTTTTCCAGATTCCCCCGGAGGTCGAAAACACAAATTTTAACCAGGGTATCCTGCTGTTCATCATTATTGCGACAAGCCTCATCATGACTTTTGCGATGATTGCCGACAAGCGCCGCAGCTCAGCAGCCCTGCGCAAGGTGGGAGAAACACCGGTGGGGTACGAAAAATGGAAAGCACCCACCCTGGCGGAGGCAGAGGGAAATGACCAGCATTAATCTTTTTTCGGGCGCGGCCGCAGGTGCAGGGAAAGGTAAATTTGCCCGGCTGCGGAGATTTCCTTTTCAGGTGAAGGTTAGGCGCAGCAGCGTAGTACCCCGTGCCCTTACCCGTGTGTGCACCTGCGGCCGCGCCCCGTCCGCAAACGTCAAATCCTAAAAAACCGTTAAGGACTTTCCGGGGCGGTAAGGTCCCGCGCCCACCGGTCATCAGCAGGTAAATAACGCAGTGCTGTTACTGTGTTTCAAATTACTTTTCTGATGAAAACCCTGTTATTTTCCCTCCTTTCCCTTTTTTCCCTGGTGCTGTCCGCTCAGGCTCCCACTGCCGCTACTGCGGAGTCGACGCCAACGGCTATCCTTCGCCCGACGGGCTGCGTTTCCGTAGTCGTTGATCAGGTTTGTGGTGGTAGCGGCGGCCATTCTATTTCCGGTACGATTGCCCAGGGAGATTGTGATAACAACCAGATTTATAAGGTGAAGGTCCGGTACCGTAACGTGACGGATAATAAAGGCTGGAATACGCGGACCTATGATTACCGGGGGAACTGGTACGTCCAGATGCTTGATCCGA
>JAUIIF010000357.1 GCA_030431945.1 Bacteroidia bacterium
CTTAGCCCGCAAGTACCCGGACATTGTAAAAATCATTGCCGTGGGTAATGAGGCCATGGTGAAGTGGGCGGCCAGCTACTACGTGCAGCCCGGGGTGATCCTCAAATGGGTCAACCACCTGCAGGAGCTGAAAAAAGAAGGGGTGCTGCCGCAGGAGCTGTGGATCACCAGTTCGGACAACTTTGCCTCCTGGGGCGGCGGCGGCGAAGAGTACCACGTAGAAGACCTGAATAAACTCATTGAAGCAGTAGACTATATCTCCCTGCACACCTACCCCATGCATGACACGCACTACAACCCGCAGTTCTGGGGCGCGCGGACGCAGGAGCGAACCATGGATAAAGAAGCAATGATTGCAGCAGCAATGCTCCGGGCCAGAGACTACGCCATCAGTCAGTTTGATTCCGTAGCCGCCTACGTAAGCAGGCTAGGACTTAGTAAGCCCCTGCACATCGGGGAAACCGGCTGGGCCAGCAGTGCCAATGAGCTCTACGGAGACGAAGGTTCAAGAGCAACGGACGAATATAAACAGCACCTTTACCACCAGCACCTGCGTACATGGGCCAAAGAAAACCGTACCGCCTGCTTCTATTTTGAAGCCTTTGATGAGCCCTGGAAAGACGCTAACAACCCCGGAGGTTCGGAAAATCATTTTGGCCTGATCAACCTGAAAGGGCAGGCAAAACGCGCCCTCTGGGAACAGGTGGACGCCGGAGTTTTTGATGGCCTCACCAGAGATGGCCAGCCCATCACCAAGACCTACGGAGGAGACGAAGCCAAGCTTTTGGAAGTTGTCATGAAGCCGCCAAGCCTGGCAATGCCCGTCAATTAGCAAGCCCCGTCGATCATGAAACCGTCCGTTACAGTCACCCTGTTTTTCCTCGTTACCATGATGAGTTGCCCATCCAATACTGTTGAAAAATCCGGAGTGGATACGGCGGCCTCGTTAGCAGTGACCGTGTTGGAAACCTCTGCGGCGGGGAAGAAGCTGGAGGCTGTTACGACATTCAAGGCAGTTGCCGCCACCTCTGTAATCGAATTGAGGCCCGGTAAAACTTTCCAAACCCTTACCGGGTTTGGCGGCTCGTTCACCGAAGCATCAGCCTACCTGCTCCATGAGCTGGGGCCGGAAAACCGGCAGAAAATCATCAATGCCTACTTTGGTGAAAGTGGCGCTAACTACTCCCTTACCAGAACACACATCAACTCGTGTGATTTCTCCCTCGGCAACTACTCCTACGCTCCCGTGCCCGGTGATACGGAACTGGACAGCTTTTCGGTAAAGGAAGACGAGGCCGACCTGATTCCGCTGATCCAGGCGGCCATGGCCGCCTCAAAAGACGGCTTCAAAATCATCGCCTCCCCCTGGACGGCTCCGCCCTGGATGAAGGACAACGGTGACTGGCGCGGAGGTAAGCTACGCCCGGAATACTACGCTACCTGGGCCCTGTTTTTCTCTAAGTACCTGGCCGCCTATCAGGCCCGGGGCATTAACATCTGGGCCGTCACCGTTGAGAACGAACCCCTCGGGAACGACAACAACTGGGAGAGCATGCACTACACCCCGGAAGAGATGACCAGTTTTGTCCAGCACCACCTGGGGCCAAAACTCGCCGCAGACGGGCATCAGGTAAAGATTTTCGGTTATGACCAGAACCGGGGAGCAGAAATGAAGGATTGGATCGACTCCATGTACGCCAACGAAGCTTCCGCTGAATACTTCGCCGGGACGGCCGTCCACTGGTACGCCAGTACGTACGAGCATTTCGGTGAAAATTTAACGTACGCCCACGCAGCTGCTCCGGAGAAGCACCTGATCCAGACGGAAGGTTGTATCGATGCCGAAGTCCCGAGATGGCAGGACGACCACTGGTACTGGAGCAAGGAGGCGACTGACTGGGGTTGGGACTGGGCCCCGGAGGACCAAAAGCACCTGCACCCTAAATACGTCCCCGTGTACCGGTACGCCCGGGATATGATCGGCTGTATGAATAACTGGGTGGACGGGTGGATAGACTGGAACCTGGTCCTGGACCGCCAGGGAGGCCCCAACTGGTTCAAGAATTGGTGCGTCGCACCGGTGATTGTTGACCCCCTGGCTGATGAAGTCTACTTTACGCCACTATATTACACCATGGTGCACTTCAGCAAGTACCTCCGCCCCGGAGCTCAGCGCATCGATTTTAACCATACGGACGAAGCGTTACTAGTCACCGCTGCAAAGAATCCGGACGGTAGCATTGCCTTGATTGTCCTTAACCAAACGGAGGCAGAAAAAACGTTCAGGCTGGTCCTGGACCAACAAGCGAAAACAATAAGCATTAGCCCCAAAGCCCTGCAGACTATTATCGTAAACGAAGCTTAATCACCCACCAACAAAGTCAAAATTCAGATCATGTCACAAGTCGAGAATGCAGTAAAAAACAAAGTTCCCTTTGGGCAAAAAGTCGCCTTCGGCCTCGGTATGCTGGCCAACCAGATGTTTCCGGCAGCCTTGGGTATCTTCATGGTAGTTCTCGTGCAGGATCTCGGTTTTCCCGGCTGGATGTGGGCCCTGATCTACTTCTTTCCCCGGATTTTCGACTCCATCACGGACCCCATCATGGGTTTCATCTCCGACAATACCCGCTCTGTTTGGGGGCGTCGGCGACAGTACGTTTTCCTCGGGGCCATCATTATGGGCATCTCTTACATTATCATGTGGCAGGTCTACCGCGAGAACAGCCTGGAGTACAACTTCACCTACTTCTTGTGCTGGTCCTTTGTGTTCTACCTCGGCCTGACCGTCTTCAGTGTTCCCTACGTAGCCATGGGCTACGAAATGAGTGACGACTTCCATGAGCGTACCAACATCATGGCCACTGCTCAGTGGATCGGCCAGTGGGCCTGGGTAATTGCCCCCTGGTTCTGGGTGATCATGTACGATCCGGACTGGTTCCCGAATGCTGACGCCGCTACCAGAAACCTATCCATTTGGGTGGGAGTGATTTGTATGATCCTGGCTATGATGCCGGCGATTTTCATCAAGGAAAAATCAACGAAAGACGATGACAGCCTTGAACCACTAAGCTTTAGTAACATTGGTGGTAGCCTGACGGAAATTTTCCGGGGCTTTAAAGAAGCCTTTGCGATCGTCCCCTTCCGCAAAATGTGCATTGCTACCTTCTTTATTTTCAATGCGTTTAATACGGTAGCGGCCTTCTCTTTTTTCATCGTTGTCTATTACCTCTTCAGCGGAAATGCTGAAGCAGCAGGCTTATGGCCAACGTTGTTCGGAAGTGTTGGTGCGTTGATCACCACCTTCGCCGTCATCCCGACCGTGGCCTGGATGTCTAAAAAAATGGGTAAAAAGAATGCCTTCATGCTCTCGCAGGGTATTTCCGTTTTCGGCTACATTCTGTTGTGGTTCCTTTTCATTCCCGGCAAACCGTATATGTTTCTTTTTGCCCTTCCTTTCTTCTCCTTTGGTATTGGAAGTTTATTCACCCTGATGATGTCAATGACGGCTGATGTCATTGATCTTGACGAGTTGAATACGGGCAAAAGACGTGAAGGAATCTTCGGCGCTATCTACTGGTGGATGGTAAAGTTTGGCTTTGCCATTGCGGGTGGTTTAAGTGGTGTTATTCTGAGCTTCGTGGGCTTTAGTCCCGAGGCGTATACCGAAGAGTCCATCACCGGACTGCGCCTGTTCTTTTCGGGTGTTCCTATTTTCGGGACGCTGGTTGCCCTCTTTGTTATGCGTAATTACAGCGTTACCGAAGAAAAGGCCAACGAAATCCGCGCAGCGATCAACGCAAAAAAGCAGGCCAGGAAAGGCTCTTCGGCCTACCTGCCCGGCAAGCTACTCGCCCTCGGCGGGGCTGGCATCAATGCCAGCAGCATCGGGCTGGACCTGAGCAGAACCTCCACCGAAGAGTTACACCGCAACTTTACGGCAGCCCTCAACGCTAAGCTTCCCGGCCTGTGCTTCAGCCCCTACCGGGAGGGACAGGATACCGACGACGTTCTTTCTGAAATGCAAGTACGGCACCGCCTGGAAGTAATCCAGCCCTATACCCAGAGCGTTCGTTCCTTCTCCACTACGGGTGGTCATGAGCTTATCCCTGCTGTCGCCCACGAGAAAGGCCTGCGCACCATGGTGGGTGCCTGGATCAGTAGCGATAAAGCCCGGAACGAAAAAGAAATCAACGCCCTCGCCCAGTTGGCCACGGAGGGTAAGGTGAGCATCGCTACGGTAGGCAACGAAGTACTGCTGCGTAACGAGCTTTCCGTTGCCGAAATCATTGCCTACCTCCAAAAAGTAAAGGCCCTGCTACCCGCGGGCACTCCCGTTGGCTACGTCGATGCCTACTATCAATTCCTCGACCATCCGGAACTGATCGAGCACTGCGACGTCATCCTGATCAACTGTTACCCTTTCTGGGAAGGTGCGGACATCAACAGTGCCACCGGTTACCTGGACCGTATGTACGACCTGGTCAGTACCCTGGCCGGCGACAAACAGGTAATCGTCTCCGAAACGGGCTGGCCAAGCAAAGGCCAGCAGGTGGAGGCCGCTCAGCCGACTCCGCAAAATGCGATGAAGTACTTCATTAACGTACAGCACTGGGCTAAAAAGAAAGGCGTGGACGTCTTCTATTTCTCCTCCTTCGATGAGACCTGGAAAACCCGCCAGGAAGGCGAAGTAGGTTCCCGCTGGGGGCTATGGGACAAGGACGAAGTCCTGAAGTACGGCACCACCAGAAAATCTCACTAAACGGTTAATCGAAAATGTCATACAAAGCAGGAAATGTACACGCTCTTTCCGGCATCAAATTTGCCGAAAAGTCTAAAGCAGAGATCACCAATCTCTTTTTGCAAACGCTCGAAGGGGGCATGCACGGTATCTGTATGAGCCCCTACGAGGAAGGGCAGGAGCCCGGCGACACCTTATCCGCAGAACAGGTAAGGCGCCGCCTCCGGATTATTCAGCCTTTTTCCAACTGGATTCGTTCTTTCTCCTGCACGGAGGGAAATGAGCTCATCGCTAAAATTGCCCGGGAACTGGGGATGAAAACAATGGTCGGTGCCTGGCTCGGTGACGATCGGGAAAAAAACGAGAAGGAAATTGAAGGGTTGATCAAACTGGCCCGGGAGGGATACGTCGACATCGCCGCCGTAGGCAACGAAGTCTTGTACCGTGATGACTTACCGGCAGCAGAGCTACTGGCCACCATCAAAGAAGTCAAGGCGGCAATCCCGCACGTACAGG
>JAUIIF010000358.1 GCA_030431945.1 Bacteroidia bacterium
ATTTTCAGCCATCAGGTCCGGTATTGGTGATCAGCCGGGGACATAGCCAAAGGTTTTTCCTTCTTTTGACCTCAAAAGAAGGCCCCCGGCAGGGAGGGTAAAGGGGCAACGAATACCAAATTGGTAATTATCAAACGCAGCACCCTTGTTTTAGCGCAAACAGAGGTCGGGCAAAACCAAAATTCGGGATGACTCATGTTCCTGGTTAAGCAACAAAAAGCAGTTGGCGCGGCCGCAGGTGCCGGGGAAGGGTAAGAGATGCAATCCACTACCCGGTTTAGCTAAGTGTCACCTTCCTCTCTTCAGTTGAGGGGGTAAAGCACAAAAGCAGCTGGCTGACTGCCATAATTCCCTACATTACCTTAAATACGGGCACAGCCCGGTATAAAATTTGACTTGTGGACATACGGATCACCCTCGCCCGTAAGCAGACGGAGCTAAAGCAGATTATTGCACTGCAGCAGGAGAACCTGCTGGACCTTGTCGACGCGGACACCGCCCGCGAACAAGGCTTCGTTACGGCTGTGCACGACTACCGGGTCCTGGAAGCGATGAATTCCGCTGCCGCTTCCGTCATCGCCAAGGAAGGAACTAAGGTAGTCGGCTACGCCCTGACGATGCTGCGGCAGTTTGCCGATGACGTTCCGGCCCTGACGGAGCTTTTTGCCCGCCAGGACAATGCCATTCACCGTGGTCAGCGACTGGGCGATCAGGGGTACCTCGTGATGGGGCAGCTCTGCGTTGCTGAAGCTGCCCGCGGACAGCGGGTCGCCGACCGGATGTACAAGTACATGCGGTCGTGTTACAGTCTGCATTACCCCTACCTCGTCACCGCCATTGATGCACGGAATACCCGTTCGCAGCGGGTACACGAAAGAGTGGGTTTCGAAGTTTTTGACCGCTTTACGGGAACAACTTCGGGAAAAGACTGGCTCCTGGTCGTGTGGAATTGGCGGGATTAAGCAAGCAGGCGACTGGCCGCGTTTATACCTGAGATAAAGCCGCAGGAGAATTACTGCTGGCGGCTGGACTTTGCCCGCCGGTTTTTATACCGTGGTCCGGTAAGGGGGCGTTGGGTAGTTGCAGGCACCTGATCCGTAACGACAGGTTGCGGTTTACGGTTTTTGTAGGCCGGACCGATGAGCGGAGCCTTCTTTGTCGCCACTGACGCCGTAGGAGCTGTACGGTTGAACAGAAGCAAACGACCGGCCGCATTGGGGTTTTTGTAGTGTGGCCCCTGGCTGATGTGGTTTTGTACTTTTTTTAGTTCCAGCAGTGACTTTTGGTCAGCTTCCTGCGGATGCTCCTGGGCGGTAATGCCGCTGGAGAGTACCGGAATGAAAAAAAGCGTAAGGAGGATGGTGGTTAATTGGTTAGTCAGCATAATCGAATTCTTAAACAAAAAAATATTACTTGCAAAGATAATAGTATTGCTATCAACTTGCGTCAGGATTTTGTCAAGTAAGACTGCTGGAGCTATTTTAATCCTGGTTAGCCTGGCAGTTGGTAAGCGGAAGATAGGCAGATGGAGCCGGAGATAGGGGGGAGGTTGCCCCCGGCCTGAGGTGCTCCCCTCCTTTTAATGCTGGCCGGGCTGGTGAACCATTCCGTCCTTTCAGGGATTAGAGCAATATGACCCAGCCTGTAACCATTTTCTGGCACCGCCGAGACTTACGCCCGCACGATAACGCCGGTTTATACCGTGCCCTGAAGGCCGGTGGACCAGTTTTACCCCTGTTCATCTTTGATTACGAAATCCTCAGTAAGCTGCCCAGTGAAGATGCCCGCGTTGTGTTTATTCACGACAGGGTGGCCAAACTGGCAGAAGCTTACCGGGAGCATGGTAGTGATTTATTAGTTCGCTACGGTAAGCCGCTTAACGTATGGAGCGACCTGATAAAAGATTACGAGATTGCTGCCGTGTATACCAACCGCGATTATGAGCCATACGCCGAGGTGCGGGATCTGGCGGTTAAAGATTTACTGACCAAGTCAAGCATTGACTTTCATGATTATAAGGATCACCTCATTTTTGAAAGCGACGAAGTGCAGAAAAATGATGGGGGCCCGTATACGGTGTATACACCTTACTGGCGCAAGTGGAGAACAATTCTGGAAAGCCGGATGGTTCCGTTTGAGGGTGGAGAGATCAGTTATTACCTGAAACCTTACCCGACGGAAAAGTATGCCGACCGGCTCTGGCAGGGGAGGGTAGAAGAAGCCATTCCCAGCCTGGCGGAAATGGGGTTTAAAGAAATCACCCCGGATATACCTCCGACGGAAGTAAAACAGGGCATCATTCGCAAGTACGATGAAACCCGGGATATCCCCGGTGTCCAGGGAACGAGCGAACTGAGTGTGCACTTCCGGCACGGTACGATCTCCATCCGGGAAAAGGCACGCAAGGCCATTGGTCTTAACGAAACTTACCTGAAAGAACTGGTTTGGCGTGATTTCTACTCCAATATCCTGCAGGCATTTCCCCGGGTAGTAGCCGGTCCCTTCCGGGAAGAATACGCCAATATTCCCTGGGAAAACGATGAAGACCAATTTGCGGCCTGGTGCGCGGGCAAAACGGGGGTGCCAATTGTCGATGCGGGCATGCGCCAGCTGAATGAAACGGGCTGGATGCATAACCGGGTGCGCATGATCGTGGCCAGTTATCTCACCAAGCACCTGCTCATCGACTGGCAGTGGGGAGAGGGCTACTTTGCCGAGAAGTTGCTGGACTATGAGCTGGCCAGTAACAACGGCGGCTGGCAGTGGGCTGCAGGCTGTGGAACGGACGCCCAGCCTTATTTCCGGATTTTCAACTACGAGAGCCAGCAAAAGAAATTTGATCCGGATTACACCTACGTGAAACGATGGGTGCCGGAATACGGCACCCCGGATTATCCGCAGGAACCGCTCGTAGAACATAAGTGGGGGCGGGAGCGTGCCTTGCGGGTGTACAAGGAAGCTTTAGCTGCGGCAAAGGGCTGATCTATCCCGGGTTGTACTCAGGTACCAGCCGCGAGCGGCAGCATTAACAATTCATTCCGAAAAATCCGTTGTTCTTACCGCTCCTATGGGGTGATCGTGGGGTTGCCTTAGGGTAGGAACCAAGCTAACTTTGTGGCATAACCCAAAAAACCAGATGAGACGCCCCCAAATTACCACTGCGGTATTCACCTTTTTTGTGCTTTTTGCCACGAGCCTGACGGCCCAGAACCGGCTCAATCTTTTTACGGATTGTGAATGCAATAAGACGATCCTGAAGCAGGAAATTAATTACGTCAATCATGCCCTGGACCCTGCTGCGGCCCAAATCAACCTGTTCATCGTAACGAATTACCTGAGCAATGGAGGTAAGGTTTTTAACCTGAGTTTTAAGGGCCAACACGAGCTCTCGGGCAACCAGCTCAGCTTTAAAGTACCGATTACCGCCGTGATGACGGGGCTTGAGGTGGACGAGGAACTCACCAAGCGCATCAAGCTCGGGCTGGCGGGCTTTCTGGCGGGAACCCCCTACGCGGCCCTGGCGGACGTTAAGGTGGATGTGGAAGAGGAGCAGTCCGTTGAGACGAACGACCGCAACATAGACCATTGGAACAACTGGATCTTCGACGTCAACGCCAGCTTTAACACCGATAAGGAAAGCCAGCGTGGCCGGACCGACTTACGCCTGGGCTTTGAGGCTGATCGGACGACACCTGAGCTGCGGATACGTTTTCGCCCTGATTATTTCTACCGTAAACAAACGATTACTCAGTCAGATGGAACGGAGCTGGTCTCTTTCCGGCAGGACATCTGGATGAATGCTTCCGTGGTGAAAAGTATCAGCGAT
Source organism: Bacteroidia bacterium (assembly GCA_030431945.1). GTDB lineage: Bacteria > Bacteroidota > Bacteroidia > Chitinophagales > Saprospiraceae > Neolewinella. The sequence goes on from JAUIIF010000358.1 coordinate 3,827, forward strand.
CACTTTTCGGTAGGCTTTTTCAATAGTATGAGCTCTTCCACCTTCCGGAACATCGATTACGGTGTCTGGATTGCTCCGGCCATTGAGTACAATTTCTTCAACTATGCGGAAGTGCCGTTTAAGGAATTTACGGTGGCTTACCGGTTGGGCTGGACGCACAACGATTACTCGGAAGAAACGATTTTTCTGCAGACGGAAGAAACCCTGATCCGTCAGGTACTGGATGTAGACTTACGGTTGCGTCAGCGCTGGGGGCAGATTTTTGCCGGAATTTCCGGGGGCAATTACATGAACGACTTTTCCAAAAACCGCTTGTCGCTGAGCGGCCGGGCGAACGTCCGGCTCATCAAGGGCCTGTCGTTTAACGTGGGCGGTAGTTATGAGATCATCAACGACCAAATCAGTCTGCCCCGCGGTGAGGCTTCGGTGGAGGATATCCTGCTGGGGCAGTCCCAGCTTGCCACCAATTTCGAAGCGGACCTGAGCTTTGGGCTCAGCTATACTTTTGGCTCACTGTACAACAACGTCATCAATACCCGCCTCTAAAGCACCGAAGGGAAAATACCAACGAGCAAAGGCCGAAGCACTTACCTGGTGCTTCGGCCTTTGCCGTAAATCAATAGGATAATTCGATTTAGATGGTTCCGGGAACGGCGCCGCCAGACCCGGCTACTGCCAGAGCAGTAAGTACGCACAGGGCAAAAAGCGCGGCGGCGAGGCCCCAGGTGATTTTTTCAATCACGTCCGTGGAACGGGAAGCACCGAGCATTTGGTTCGCCTGAGAGCCACCAAAGGTAGAGTCAATGCCACCGCCTTTTGGGTTCTGTACGAGAACGACCAACATGAGAAGCAGACAAACGATACCGGTCAGAATGGTAAGAAGATTGACCATGGGGTTATAATTTTTCCTTCAAATCTTTGATAAGGCCCGCAAAGATCGACTTTTTTTCCGGATAAAGCAAGGCCAGGCGCTGGTACATTTTGAGGGCGTTTTTATACTGGCCTTGTCGGACGAGTAGCTGGGCGAGCGTTTCGCTCGCCACGGCTTCCTGAGTGACTAAGCTGCGGCGGGCTATTTTTCGCACTTCCTCCTGGGCATCGGCCAGCTTGCTGGCCTGCAAACGGCGGATGCCCCGCAGGCGATCCTGCAGTGACTCCGTGAACCTGCCTTTGCTCACGTGGTTGAAACTGGATACAGGTTCGGGCGTCGGGACGTTGTCTTTTTCCGCGGCGGCCCAGGTTGGCAGGGCAGCCTGATAATCTGCTGCCCAGGCTGCCCAGTCAGAAGGGGCGAAAGAAGGCGGTGCAGGATAGTTTACGGGTTCATCTATGGCCGGCACAGAAAATTCCGGAGCTGGTTCTGGCAGGACGTTCTCTGCTTCCGGCGGAAAAATGTCGGCATAACGGCTGAAGTCCGT
>JAUIIF010000359.1 GCA_030431945.1 Bacteroidia bacterium
TTCTCCGTGAAAAGAAGGACAAAGATGCTGCATATCTATCTCCTAGCCGGGAAAACGTGGAATAAGTTTAGTCCGCTCGGTAATCCTTCGCATCTTCTGGCTTAAACCACTGCCCAAATAGGCGTAACGTACTACCTTTGCGGCCATGTCCAGCAAATACGAGCAACGCGGAGTCTCCGCTACTAAATCTGAGGTTCACGAAGCCATTAAGGGGCTTGATAAAGGCCTGTTCCCAAAAGCCTTTTGCAAGGTACTGCCCGATGTCGCCGGCGGGGACGCCGAGTGGTGCAACATCATGCACGCCGATACGGCGGGGACCAAAACCAGCCTGGCCTACCTCTACTGGAAGGAAACCGGTGACCTGAGTGTCTGGGAAGGAATTGTCCAGGATAGCCTGGTCATGAACCTGGACGATATGGGCTGCGTCGGTGCCGTAGACAATATTCTGATCAGCTCTACCATCGGGCGCAACAAAAACAGGATTCCCGGTGCCGTACTGGCTACAATTATTCAGGGGGCGCAGAAGTTTGCGGATCGGATGGCTGAACAGGGCGTTGGCCTTCACCTTACCGGTGGGGAAACGGCGGATGTTGGAGATATTGTCCGGACGATCGACGTTGGTTACACGACTTTTGCCCGCTTGCGGCGGGATAAATTAGTGGTGAATAACATTACTCCCGGAAACGTGATTGTCGCCATTGCAAGCTACGGCCAGGCTACCTACGAAGACACTTACAATGGCGGGATGGGCTCAAACGGTTTAACGAGCGCCCGGCACGACGTTTTTAAACATGAATATGCGGACAAGTATCCGGAGAGTTTCGATCCGGAGGTCCCCCGTTCCGTCGTGTACACCGGCAGCCGGTCGCTGACGGAGGAAGTCTCCATCGGGAACGGCAAAACCATGACTGCCGGTAAGCTCGTGTTGAGCCCGACCCGTACCTACCTGCCGGTACTCAAGGTATTGCTGGAGCAGCTTCAGCCAAAGCTTGCCGGACTGATCCACTGTACCGGAGGTGCCCAGACGAAGGTGGTTAAATTCATCGATGAGGTCCGGGTGGTAAAAGATAACCTGATGGCCGTCCCTCCGCTGTTCGAACTCATCCGGAAGGAAAGTGGCACGGATTGGCGGGAAATGTACCAGGTGTTTAATATGGGACACCGCCTGGAGGTTTACCTGCCGCAGGAGGAGGCTCAGACGGTGATCGATATTGCCAGGTCTTTTAACCTGGATGCCCAGGTAGTCGGCTTCGTAGAGGCTGCGGCCCAACCGACGGTTCGCCTGCATACCCCGGGCGGCATAGAGGACTACTTCGAATAGCCGCCGCTTTCTGCCGGTGCAGTAACCTGAAGCAAAGCGCTCCTGCCGGCCGAAAAGCTGAGGCGGTTCACCCGGGTGTGTTTACAGTACTACTTCCGTGCGCCTGAAAAGGCGCGGACGCAGGTGCATCAATAAGGCGTAACGGCAAGGGTAGCAGGCATCCTTAAAGGAGCCGTCCCGCAAAACCCTCCGGTCATCATGTCTCACCTGGTTCGGTGGGTGACCGGGTTGGTGCCTCGCGTTGGAAAATACCTGGTGCTTGTGTGATCCAGATCACTTCCGGTGCGGAAGCGGGCTACGTACTTGTGCCTGAATTAACCTGATCTTACGGGAACGAGCAAGAATAACCTTGCGGCTTTCCTTATCTTGGGCGACGGCGCGCAGGTGCAATGAAAGGTATAGTACCATGGCCTGCCTGGCTTATCCTGCTCTGCACCAGCGTCCGCGCCGACTAAAAAAATGCTTATGCTTGATTTTCTTAAGCGTCTGTTCGGAGCCGGAGCTCCTGCCTTCACCCCCGAGCAATTGGCCAGCGGTACTGTTCTCGACGTTCGTACCGCCGGAGAATACCAGGGTGGGCACGTTCCGGGGTCCATCAATATTCCGCTGAATCAATTAGCCGCGGCGACGAAAAAAGTCGAAAAACTAGCTACGCCAATCATCACCTGTTGTGCTTCCGGGAGACGGAGTGGAATTGCGGCCAGCCAGTTGCGTACGGCAGGTATTGAGGCCATCAATGGCGGCCCCTGGCAGCGGGTGGCTGCTGCCGGTGCCAAAAAATAATCTACCTCTTCATCCACCTTGAAAATTCTTTCGTTATGACCGTCAATATGGGACAAGCAGACCGCTTTATCCGTCCAGTTATCGCCATTGTACTGATCGCCCTTTACTTCACGGGTACCGTTTCCGGTACCTTGGGTATCATTGCCCTGGTCGTTGCCGGTATTTTCCTGCTGACGAGTGTGGTCGGTATGTGCCCGCTTTACAGTCTGTTCGGTATCAGTACCTGCAAAGTCAAGTCTTAAATACCACTGCTGCCCCTGAGGTCAGGAGATCATTCAATGCTACGGTAAAACTCCAACAATCGTTTCGACGTGCGGTGGGGGTAAAAGCGTGGCTCAATCCCCCATGCATTGATGTGAATGCCCGGTTCGGGCCGCTCATCTACGTATTTGCCGATTTGTTCCGGATCAAATCCTTCGGGGAGTTGCTCAATGATCCAGGCTTTGGCCTCTTCCCAGGGCTCTCCCATTTTGCGACGTAGTAAGCGGATGTACACTAAGTCTTCTTCGGTATATTTAGGCATAATTGTACTTGTTTGTTTAAATAGGTAACGGACTGAAACGGTAACATATTCATCACCTGCAGGCTATCCTTCAGGCAAGGCCCTCCGGCCGGGGGCAGAACGGCTACTGGCCGATGGAAAGGCAAACATAATCCGGAAATATTCCCGATGAGATGATTTCTGTCTCTGCCGATTCCTTGCGGGTATTGCCCGAGAGCACCAGCGTGGTATCGATACCAAAGGAGTTGCCCCCCAGGATGTCCGTATGCAGGGTGTCTCCGACCATGAGGATGTCGGACAACCCGACGTTGGACAATTCTTTACTTACGCTTTCGTAGGCCAGTTGAAACATTTGCATGGCCGGCTTCCCGAACTTGACGAATTTTCGCCCCAGAACGTACTCCGCCAGCCGGGCGATGCTGCCGGTGGCCAGTGCCACTTCATTGGCGGCTACGGGATAAAGCAGGTCCGTATTAGCTACGACAACGGGTACGGGGCACCGTCGCAGCAAGTTTATCAGGCTGTTGACATCGGTGTTCATGTCGTACCCCTCGTCGTCTAAAAAGGCGATGGCTTTAATGTCATCAGCATGATTAATATCAACTTCCGCTACCGGAATAGCCTCCAGGCCGGCGCCGATGATGTATTCTGCTGCTGCCGGGGTCCCCAGGTAAGCGACTTTTCCCGAGCGGACTTTTTGCTGGAGGAATTGCCGGGTCGTGGCCCCGGAAGTAATGATTTCTTCCGGAGGTATTCCGTGTAATCCATAGTGCGCTAAGCGCCGTGAAGCAGCAGAGGAAGATCTGGCGGCATTGTTGGTAAGGACCCTGATGTGTTTGCCGGCCGCACGCAGCTCGGCCACACAATCCACCGCTCCGGGGATGAGGCCCCGGTGATTGCGTAAAACGCCATAACTATCAAAAAAAATAACCCGGTAAGGAGCGGCAATTTCGGCAAAGGTTTTAATGTCCAAGACGGGGAGTTTTTATGGTAGAGAGAAGGTGCAGTTTGCGGAATCTAACCCGGCGGACCCTGCGCTAAAGTCCAAGCGCGTCGAGCAGAATATTTTCGTCGAATTTTTCCTCCAGGGTGGGGAGGTGGTCATTGATGACTTCCCGGGAGAGCTTGTCCGCAATTTCCGGCCGGAAGAAGTACCGGCCCAGGCGGAGCACGTAGTTAAGCAGGAAAAAGCGGTAAGCTTCTTTGATGAACAGTACCTCCTGGCGGGTAAGCGGAAAAACGGCGTGGTACTCCTGCAGGAACAGGAGGAATCTGGGTTCCAGGAGCCGGTCTACTTCGTAGGTGAAGACCGTCCGGTCACCAATGTCCGAAACAACCCGGCTGAGGAAGTAAAAGTCGGTTACCCGGGTAGACATCCGGAACCAGTCGTAGTCCCACCTGCTGGCCAGCCGGCCGACCCGGTCGAGGCTGAAGTTGCCAATGTTCCAGTCAATGAACACCGGGATTTTCTGAAAGCCGAAGACGTTAATCCGGAAAGTATTTTCCAGAAACAGGCGGCAGTGTTGCTGGATCAACTCTACGTGTTCCGGATAGTCCTGCGCGGCAGAAAAAAACAGTGCGTTTACGTCACTGGTCATGTCCCGGTCAGAGCGGGGCAGGGTATGGCTTACCAGGGTACAATCCCGATGAAAAAAGGCCATTTCACGACCGAGTTGACGTACCTGGTCTTCCGTCAGACGCCGTGGTGCCTGTTCCTGGATCCGGATGGGCCGGTAGAACACGATCCAGACGTCCTGGTCATCATCTACGTGGCGGTGGAAAAAGATATTAGGCCCTTTCATCAGGGCCCGGCTCAGCAGGTCGGCGTACCTGATGGGCAGGTTGTTCGACAGGACGTTGATGATGGTATGGTCTTCGGCAAAGTTTTCGAACGAGCCGAAAACGGTCGCTTTGGCAATGAGGAGATTGCCGTCCGTCATCGTCAACTCATACACGGAGTTGGTGGAAACGGTGGCACTAATGTCCCGGATGCTCCGAATCGTTCGCGTATGATCGTAGGCCCGCCAGGCATAGCGGAGAATGTTTTGAAAATTTTGCATGATACTGGTTAGGGCGGGCTAAGCTAACTCAAAATAACGTTGTCTTTCCCAATCCGTGACGGATTGCTGGAATTGCTGCCACTCCCATGCTCTGGTCATGACGAAGTGGTCGGTGAAATCCTGACCGAAAAGTGCCCTGGCGCTTGCCGAATGCTTCATGGCACCTGCGGCCGCGCCCAGGTTTGTCGGCAAATCGGTCCCAATTGTCTGGGAGTAGGCACTGCCCGTAACGGGCGGGAGCTCCAGCGGTAATTCCCGTTCAATACCGTACAGGCCCGCCGCCAGGGCACCGGCGATGGCCAGGTAGGGGTTGACGTCTGCCCCGGGAACCCTGGTCTCCAGCCGGGTGCTTTTTTCACTACCGGGAATGACCCGCAGGGCTACCGTCCGGTTGTCTACCCCCCAGTTCGCCCTGGTGGCCGCCCAGGAGCCCGCCACGTACCGTTTGTAGCTGTTGACGTTCGGGGCGAAGAGCGGCAAAAGTTCGGGTAAGAGCGCTAACTGACCCGCCACATAATGCTCGAAAACCCGGCTCATACCGTACCGCCCCGCAGGATCATGGAAAACATTTG
>JAUIIF010000360.1 GCA_030431945.1 Bacteroidia bacterium
CAGCTGTACCGTACTGCCGTCGTGCTGGTTAGGCCGGAAGAGGCTGCCGTAGGCACCGTCTCTGGAAGACCGGTAACCGTAGTCCCGCCAGCCCGTGAGTGATTTGGCCATGGCGATTACGTCCTGTTCGGTATAGTTGGTATAGTCGCCAGAACCAACTTGCGGTCCCTTGCCGATGGTGAACAACTCCAGCAACTCCCGGGCATAATTTTCGTTAGGGGCCCCCACGGTATTCACGTTGCCGTTTAAAAAGCGGAGCATGGAAGGGTCTACGGTAATGTCTTTAACCAGCTGCCGGAAATCACCAAATACCTGAGACCGCAAGGTAGTGAGGTACCGGTAAGCGTACTTCGGTTCGTTGGTGTTGTTGATGGCAAAGTGGTTGTGCCAGAAGAGCGTCATTGTTTCCCGCGCGCTCAGCGGTTCCTGCATCATCAGTTGCCCCAGCCAGCCAAAGAGGCTGCGCCGCCGGCTGTTCGCTGAATCCAGTTGGCCCGCCGCTCCTTCTGCGTAAGGAAGGTCTACCCAGGTTTCCCCGATGGCACCTACCCCGTCCAGGTCAGAGGTGATGACCGGTGGGTCGGGCAGGGGGCGGTCAGCAAGCAGTTGGTCGAGGGTGCTTTCCAGGCCGGCAGTTACGGCTCCTGCAATCATGCCGTAGGGAGCACCAAAGGTGGTCCGGCTGAGCAGATGGCCGGCTTCCTGTTTGGTCCACGGCCCGGTGTAGGGCGCCAGCCCGGCGGCTGGCGGGGGCGGACTTAGGTTGAGGCGGAGAAAATCTTGGCGACTCACACGGGTCATAGCGGGGAATTTAGGGGCGAAAGGAAGCTGTCCGTCCTGGCCGGACGTACTAACAACCGGTTCGGTCCGCTTTACCCTACCCCTGCGGAGCAACTTTTTCCCGGCCGTGGCTGTCCTGATCGCTAAACCGGCATGGTAGGAGGGAAGTCAGCGCACCGTTAGCGGAGCTCCTGATCAGGCACCAAACCTGAGCAATACCCCAGGGCCGGCGGGGCATTTTACCGAAAGCAGAAGCTACGCCGGCTAGTGCAGATGCTCCGCCCCGCCGGAGCAGCGTTGCCTGTACGGTTTTGGCTTAGGTGCCCTTACCCTGCACCCGCGTTCGCGCCTCCTTATCGCCCTCCCTTCAGCCTGGCCTTCAGCGCAAACACCTCGTCCCGGTAGCTGGCGGCACTCATAAAGTCCAGTTCCTTGGCCGCTTCTTTCATCTTGCGTTCGGCTTCGGCCAGGGAGAGTTCGATTTGCTCCCGGCTCATGCTGTCCAGAATAGGATCTGCGGCACTACTGATCTCAACCCGTTCGATGTAGGCCTTGGTCTGCTTTTTACCCCGGATGTCCAGGATCGAGCCGCGCTCCATAATCTGCTCACGCGTCTTACGCATCCCCTTCGGGGTGATGCCGTGCTCTTCGTTGTAGGCCAGTTGTACCTCCCGCCGGCGATTGGTCTCGTCGATGGTTCGCCGCATCGAGTCGGTAACCTTGTCAGCGTAAAAAATCACCTTACCGTTAACGTTACGGGCCGCGCGGCCGGCGGTTTGGGTCAGGCTGCGCTCGTTGCGCAGAAAACCTTCTTTGTCCGCGTCGATGATGGCTACCAGCGAGACTTCCGGCAAGTCCAACCCTTCCCGCAGCAGGTTGACACCGACCAGAACGTCAAACTCTCCCAGGCGCAGGTCCCGCAGAATCTCCACCCGCTCCATGGTGTCGACCTCACTGTGGATGTACCGTACCTTTACGTTCAGTTGCTCCAGGTATTTGGTGAGTTCTTCACTCATGCGTTTGGTGAGGGTCGTGATCAGGACCCTTTCGTTGAGTTTTATCCGCTCGTCAATTTCTTCCAGGATGTCGTCAATCTGGCCCTTGCTGGGCCGTACTTCAATCGGGGGATCCACCAGCCCGGTGGGGCGAATCAGTTGCTCTACGATCTCTCCACCGGTCTGCTCCAGTTCAAAATCGCCGGGCGTTGCCGAAACGTAGATCACCTGATTGATGAGGCTTTCAAATTCCGTGAAATTCAGCGGCCGGTTATCCATGGCGGAAGGCAGGCGGAACCCGAAGTTCACCAGGCTGAGTTTACGGGCCCGGTCACCGCCGAACATCCCGCGCACCTGCGGAATGGTAACGTGGCTCTCGTCAATGATCATCAGGTAATCATCGGGGAAGTAATCCAGTAAGCAGAAGGGACGGGTTCCGGGCTTGCGGCGGTCAAAAAAGCGGCTGTAGTTCTCAATGCCGTTACAGTACCCCAGTTCCTTCATCATTTCCAGGTCGAATTCGACCCGTTCGTGAATGCGCTTGGCTTCCAACAACCGGCCTTCGCGTTCAAAGTACCGCTCCTGGTCGTAGAGTTCATCCTGAATCTGGTGGATGATGCCGCCCAGTCGTTCTTTGGGGGCAACGTAAAGGTTGGCCGGAAAAATAGCGGCGGTCTTCAGGGTTTCGATTCGCTTGCCGGATTCTATCTCAATCCGTTCGATGGTTTCAATTTCGTCGCCGAAAAAGATGATGCGCAGGCCGTGCTCGGCGTAGGGCAGGTTGACGTCGACGGTATCCCCGCGCACGCGGAAGGTGGCGCGGGAAAACTCCGTTTCCGTCCGGCTGTAGAGGCTGTCAACCAGATCGTAAAGCAATCCATTCCTGCTCTTGACCTGGCCGGCTTCCAACCGGATAATGCCCGATTTATAGTCATCGGGGTTGCCCATACCGTAAATACAGCTGACGGAGGCAACGATGATGATGTCCCGCCGGCCGGTTAGCAGGTTGGAGGTTGCCCGCAACCGGAGCTTGTCTACTTCTTCATTTATCGCCAGGTCCTTCTCGATGTAGGTGTCTGAAGTGGAAATGTAGGCCTCCGGCTGGTAGTAGTCGTAGTAACTGACAAAGTATTCGACGGCATTGTCCGGGAAGAATTCCTTGAATTCTCCGTAGAGCTGGGCCGTCAGGGTCTTGTTATGCGTCAGAATCAGGGTGGGCCGGTTGAGCCGGGCGATGGTGTTGGCCATCGTAAAGGTCTTACCTGACCCGGTAACGCCCAGAAGCACCTGCCCACGTTGTCCCGCTTCCACGTTGCTTACAATCTCTTCAATGGCTTGAGGTTGGTCACCGGTAGGCGAAAAGGGCGATTTGAGCTTAAAGGACATCTGGCAGATTGTTGGAGGAGAAGGCAAAGGTAAACGTTTTTGTTGGAGGATGGTTGAGCATATGGCGGCTTGGTGGTGCTCCTGCGTAAGGGAAGTTTCCGGGCGCGGCCGCAGGTGCCGGGCAGGGATAATGCGGCCGGGCTGCGACCGTTAATAAGCTGCAAACAGGTTGTCCTTACTACCGGGCCCAGGCGCTTTTGCTTAGCTTTCCGTCAGCAGTTGTTTTGCCCGCTGCCCCTGACCCTATGAAAGGTAGAAAGCTTTTTTTGTGGCTGCTGCTGTTCCTGCTGATCGTTATCGGTGGCAGTTACCTGGTACCCTGGTCGCGCCTGGAAGTTGAGCAAACGCTGTACCGTGTTTGCAACGACGATGCTTCCGTAACTACCCAACGGGCAGTTGATGAAATCCTGAGTGAGTTCCCGGTCATTAAGCGGGCGAACCTTCCCCGCGCATTCCTGCAGCGCACCGAGATTGATCGCCTGAAGTTCCGCCGGCTGTCCCCCGAAAAATTTTTCGTCCTTAAGAAGAAAGACCTGTACCGGAAAGTGGCCGGTCACCTGCGGATACGGGACCTTTTTGCGGTCGATGCCGAAGGCCGGGCGGCATTTTACTTTTCCCGGAAGCCCCTGTACTGGGGGATAGATCCCGCTATCCTGTACAAAGTTGTGGAGTTGCGACAGGAACTGGAAAAACGGGGAATGGACGCGGAAGCTTTCCATTGTAACTACGGCTACCGCCATCCGGTGCTCAACGAAGCGGTGGGCGGTGCTTCCCTCAGCCGGCACATTGCCGGTGATGCCCTGGACCTGGTAATCGGTGACATCAATCAGGATGGTGAGGTCAACAGCCGGGATAAAAAGATTGTACTCGACTTATGCGAAAGAAAGATCATTGACGGTCGGGGCGGGATCGGACGCTACCCCGGCACCCAGGTGATCCACCTCGACCTGCGGGGTAAGCGGGCGCGGTGGGACAGCTACTGAGTGATTCGCTACCTTGCCGCCCAAACGCTTTACCCTTCCGCCGAAGACTTCTTTCATGCAACTGCAGCTTCATTTTTTCCTTATTTTCTGGATGGCCGGGCACTTGCTGTCCGCCCAGCCGGATACCCTGTACAGCTGTACCCCGGGGCAGATTGTCCAACTTACTGCTCCCGCAGGTCAGTTTGCCTACCGTTGGTCTCCGGCTCAGGGCCTGAACAACCCGGGCATCAGCAACCCCGTCGCCCGGCCCGAAGTAACCACTCTATACGTCGCCACGATTATCCGTGCGGATGCCGGGGAAAACCTGATTGTCAATCCCGATTTTGCTGACGGCAACCTGGGGGTAAACAGTGATTACGACTTTGTTACCACCATCAATACCCAGGGCGTCTACGGGGTAAGTTCCAGCGCCGCCAGCCTGAACGGATTTTCCTTTGCGGACTGCCCCGACCACACCTCCGGCACCGGCTTGATGTTGGTAGTGGACGGCTCGCCAACCCCCAACGAACGGGTCTGGTGCCAAACGGTAGCCGTGGAGGCCGGAGCCGATTATGCCTTTTCTACCTGGCTCACGTCCGTCAATCCCCGCAACCCTGCCCGCCTGCAGTTCAGCATCAACGGAAGCCGGCTGGGAGCCGTCTTCGTGGCGGGAGCGGACGTTTGTGACTGGCGGCAATTTTACGCCGTCTGGAACGCTGGCAACGCGACCGCAGCCGAAATTTGCATCGTCAATCAAAATACGAATCCGGAGGGCAACGACTTTGCCCTGGATGATTTCGCCTTTTTCAAAACCGGGGAGTTGCTACAGGATTCCACCTTGGTGGCAGTGACGAAAACGTCGCACGAATTTTCCGTACTCCGTAAGCCCGATTGTGGGGAATCCAACGGCGCCATCGCTTGCTCTTCTTTGAGTGATGGTCCGGCACGCTTCACCTACTCCCTAAATGGCGGCCCCTTTCTGCCGGCTACCGTTTTTCGGAACCTGACTGCTGGAAGGTATTCCATTATTGCCCGTAACGATCACCCTTCCATTGTTGCTGATAACTGCAGCGAAGAGTTCACGGTGCTGCTGCCACAGGGCAATT
>JAUIIF010000361.1 GCA_030431945.1 Bacteroidia bacterium
GGCGTAAGCTGACCGTTGGACAGTGGACGAATAAAAATACGGGCTCCGCCGGGGTGACGGATGTCGTAATCGAAGGAAATGCTGACCTGCTCTTCCAGCAGGAAAGAGGCGACTTCCGGATCAGCGGAAAAAGTGAAGTCGTGGACCCCATTTTCAATGAATTCATAGTGTACCGGGATATAAAACTCCCGGAGCGTTTCCGTTTGGTCGGCATTGGTGACCAGGAACCGGATTTCGTCAACGGTGGAGCCGGCACTGTTGATGGTGAAATTAGCTTCTCCCATCCCCGTCCCCGTGTAGGCCGGAGAGCCGCTGGCGGAATAGCCGGGGGTAAGAGCACCATTGGTAAAGGGCCGCACGAAAATGCGGGCCCCGGAGGGTTCGTCGATAGTGTACTCAAAATCAACGAACACTTTTTCGCCCGTGGCGTAAGCACCAACGCTGGTGCCGGCCCGCAGGTCAATACCGCAGATATCGTTTTGGGCAAAACTGAAGCTGCAGGCAAAAAAGCATAGAATAAGGGTCAAGTTGGTTTTCATAAAAGCGAATTTGGGATGAGGCGGTCACCAGATCGGATGACCGGTAATGCGCTTTTATGACTTTCAGAAAAAGGATGTTACAGGGTACCGTGTTAAAACTTGCAATACCTGAACCTGCGGGCCCGCGGGCTATTTGTCATCCGTGGCTCCCGCTCGTCCCCGTCAGAGGGCAACATCCCGGGCGATGGGGAGAAGAGGCGAACTGAGGAGGTTCTGGCGCGGCCGCAGGTGCAAAAAAGGTTAATTGGCGGGGATTCAGTTCGCCCGGTTACGGCCCGCCCGACAACTTACCCTGCACCAGCGCAAGCGCCTGATGATTTACTTTGGGGGGGGCTACACCAGTAGATTTCCGGGCCTGATGATGCACGAAAAACGGGGTACTGCAGGAGGGTTTTCGCAACGCAATCAGGCACAAAAAATGCCGAGGATTAGCCCCCACTTTAAGCTTGACCGACCGCTAGCCTCCCTTATCTTCTGCGGCCAGAATACGGTGTACTACCGCACGGGCCTTTTCCTCCTTTAAGGCGGCATAAATTTTCCGGTCTTGTGCTGCGGCTTCGGCAAGGCTGTGCTTCAGGGTTGCGTATTCCTCCCGCGCCCAGCGGTGTTGGCGCAGGGCGTTACGAAACCGCAGATGACGATCCAGTTCCGGGCTGGTAGCCGGACAAACGTACAGGTGGTGCGGCACCGAGTCGAGCAAAGGATGATCACTTCACGGTGCAGCCGTTTAAAAACTTCCCGGGCGGGAATCCCCTGATCGCCATGGTGCGTGTACCCGATCCGGGCAAGGTGAGCCGCCAGGGTGGTCAGGTCCATATGCTCCGGTAAAACGACATCAATATCAATAATGGGCTTAGCCGGCAGACCGGGCACTGCGGTGCTGCCGATGTGGTGAATCTGCAGGTCCGGAGCTCCAATGGCAGCCCGCAACGTTTCAGCAATTAACGCAAAAGACCGGGGCCAGGCGTCGGTGTAAGGGTGAAGGAGGGCAGCCATACGCGGAAATTTAGGACAAGGTAGCACTTAAACGTTGTGAGCCGACGTGGGGGCCCCTCCTCCACGACGCAGGCAGACGCGCGGGCTTGGGATTGCCCTGGCTCCTTCTCCCGGACTAACACCTGGCGGATCGGTGGCTGGCCCCTAAGCAAAAGCATACCGTCTTTATCGTCCACGAACCTTGCCGCAGGACTCCCTAAACCACGCAAAGTCTGCAGCCCTTGCTTACACCTGAAGCGCCAGATTTCCGCCGTCCTTGCTTTCGAGCACGGAAGTTCCGTCTTTGCTCAGGAAAGCGTCTACAGACCGGGCGCATTCCCGCCCTTCAGAGATGGCCCAGACCACCAGGCTCTGGCCACGACGCATATCGCCGGCGGCAAACACCTTGGGGACGCTGGTTTGGTAGTTGTGCTCCGGGCTGGCAGCCACATTCTGGCGGGCATCCAGGCCAACTCCGAGTTGGGCCAGCATTCCGGCGTGTTGTGGATGGACGAAACCGGCGGCAATCAGGAGGAGTTCACAGGGTAGTTCGCGCTCCGTCCCTTCGATTTTGACGAAGGTATTGCGGCCAGTGGGGTCTTTAGCCCAGCGGATGTTTACCGTCTTGATGGCCCGTAACTTGCCCTCTTCGTCACCAATGAATTCCTCCGTTAGTACGGCCCACTCCCGCTCACAACCTTCTTCGTGGCTGGTGGAGGTACGCAGGATCATGGGCCAGTTTGGCCAGGTATCCGGAGCTGCCGTTGCTTCCGGCTTCCACATTAATTCAATCTGGGTAACTGATTTGGCTCCGTGGCGGTTGCTGGTTCCGACACAGTCGGCCCCGGTATCTCCGCCGCCGATAACGACGACGTTTTTACCGGCGGCATGGATCTCCGCCATGGCCGAAAGGTCGTCGCCGGCCACCCGCTTATTGTTCTGATCGAGAAAGTCCATGGCAAAGTGGATACCGTCCAGCTCACGGCCCGGCAATTTCAGGTCGCGGGGCACGGTAGAGCCACCGGCGAGCACAACGGCGTCATGGTCGCGTACCAGTTGTTTGGCATCAACGTTGCCACCGACGTTGGCGCCGACTTCAAACCGAATGCCTTCGGCTTCCATCAACTCCAGGCGGCGGTCGATTACTTTCTTGTCCAGCTTGAAGTCAGGAATACCGTACCGTAGCAGTCCCCCGATCCGGGTGTTGCGCTCGTACACCGTAACGGAATGGCCGGCTTTGTTTAGCTGAGCGGCCGCTGCCAGGCCGGCGGGCCCGGAGCCCACGATTGCCACTTTTTTACCGGTGCGGTTATTCGGCGGATTAGGCCGTGCGTACCCCCGGGCAAAAGCTTCCTCCGCGATGCTTTTTTCAATATGCTCGATGGTAACCGGGGGTTGGTTGATGCCCAGGACACAGGCCGCCTCACAGGGCGCCGGGCAGATGCGCCCGGTAAACTCAGGAAAGTTATTGGTTTCACTGAGGATGCGCCAGGCCTGTTCCCAGTCCTGGTGATAAACCGCGTCGTTGAATTCGGGGATGATGTTTCCGAGCGGACAACCACTGTGGCAAAACGGCACCCCGCAGTCCATGCACCTGCTCGCCTGCTTAATGGTTTTTTCCTCCGCCATCGGCTCGTAGAGCTCTTGCCAATCTTTTTTTCGTGTTGCTGCGTCCCGCTTAGCCGGCAGCTCGCGGGTTACACTCAGGAAGCCTGTTGGGTCTGCCATGATAATTTATTTTAGTCGGCACCAGGGCCGGAATGGTTAATGATTAAACGAGTTCAGCGACTTTCACACTGACGTCTGGCTGGAGATTTTTCTCCTGCAATACCCGCTTATAATCGCGCGGCATCACCTTGACGAACTGTTTGAGGGCCTTGTCCCAGTCGTTCAGCAAGTCAAGGGCGGTCTTGGAGCTGGTGTAGGTAAAGTGATTACGGACCATTTGGTGCAGGATTTCCTTATCAAAATCCTCCAGCGGCTCGATGTCGGACATGTCGTCGTTGAGCTTCGCGGGGAAGGTGCTTTCCGGATCGTAGATGTAAGCCATACCGCCGGACATACCGGCACCGAAGTTCTTGCCCGTTTCCCCCAGGATGACGACCAGGCCACCCGTCATGTACTCACAGCCGTGGTCACCAACGCCTTCCACCACGGCTTTCACGCCTGAATTGCGCACGCAGAATCGTTCTCCGGCTGTGCCTTTGATGTAGGCTTCTCCGGCGGTTGCTCCGTAGAAGGCAACGTTACCGATGATGATGTTTTCGTGCGGATCAAAGGTAGAGATGCGGTCCGGAACCACGATCAGGCGACCGCCGCTAAGTCCTTTCCCGAAATAGTCGTTGGATTCGCCCTCCAGCAGGAACTCAATCCCCTTGGCGCCGAAGGCGCCAAAACTCTGACCGGCGGAGCCACGGAAACGGAATTTGATGGCCCCATCCGGCAATCCTTCCCCGTGGAACCTGCGGCTGATTTCGTTAGACAGCATGGTACCCACCGAACGGTCCGTATTTTTGATCGGGAAGCTGGTGGTCACCATTTCCATATGCTCCAGGGTGGGCTTGGCCGCTTCGATCAGACGCCGGTCCAGCACATCCCGCAAGCCATGATCCTGTACGGTCTGGTTATACAGGCCAACGGTTTCGTCCGCAATTTCCTTGTACAGGATGGGGCTGAGGTCAAGGGCTTTGTACTTCCAGTGCTCAGCGTCTTTATTGGCTTTGAGGTGCTCCACCTTGCCCACCATTTCGTTGACCGTCCGGAAGCCCAGTTCTGCCATGATGCTCCGCATATCCTCCGCCAGGAAGCGGAAGAAATTGATGACGTGTTCCGGGTCTCCGGTGAAGCGCTTGCGCAATTCAGGGTTTTGGGTGGCAATTCCTACCGGGCAGGTATTCACGTGGCATTTGCGCATCATGATACAGCCTTCCACCACCAGTGCCGCGGTTGCTACACCGTATTCTTCGGCCCCCAGCAGCGTAGCGATAACGAGGTCGCGGCCGGTACGAATCTGGCCATCCGTTTGCAGGACCACCCGGTCCCGCAGTTTATTGCGGACCAGGGTTTGGTGAGTTTCCGCCAGGCCCAGCTCCCAGGGTAGTCCGGCGTGCCGGATGCTGGAGAGAGGGCTGGCACCGGTACCCCCGTCGTGACCGGCAATCAGAATAGCATCCGCTTTGGCTTTCGCCACGCCGGAAGCGATGATCCCAACTCCGGCTTTAGAAACGAGCTTAACGTTGATTCTGGCCCGCCGGTTGGCATTTTTGAGGTCATAAATCAGCTGCGCCAAATCCTCAATCGAATAAATATCGTGGTGGGGTGGCGGAGAAATAAGGTCTACTCCCGGCGTGGAGTTCCTTACACGACCAATCCAGTCATCCACTTTGTGGCCAGGCAACTGGCCACCTTCTCCGGGCTTTGCGCCCTGTGCCATTTTAATCTGAATTTCGTCCGCATTCGTCAGGTAGTAGCTCGTGACACCGAAACGACCGGAAGCTACCTGTTTGATGGCAGAGCGCAGGTTATTGCCGTTTTCGTCAATCTCGTACCGGACGGAATCTTCTCCGCCTTCGCCGGAATTGGACTTGGCCCCAATTTTGTTCATGGCGATGGCCAGCGTCGTGTGTGCTTCCCAGCTGATGGAGCCGAAAGACATGGCCCCGGTAGCAAAACGTTTCATGATATTTTCTGCCGGCTCCA
>JAUIIF010000362.1 GCA_030431945.1 Bacteroidia bacterium
TGCCTCCAGGCCGGGGGCAAAGGTATTGTCCGTTGCTGCGGGAATCGTCCGTCCGTACACCAGGAAGTTGTCGAAGGCCGCGTCTACGAGGTGGCCGGACTGGGCCCGGTCGCTGGTCGTAACGATGAGTTGTAACTGGTCGGTGACGGTCACGTAATCATCAATCCTGAAGGAGTCTGCGACCCAACCGGTGGAGCCTTGCTCCGCCAGGGCGTATTTTTTGACCACCTCCGTTGCCGTACCGTTGGTAATGCTGATCACCAGCGTATCGTTGATGGGGTCGGCTCCCGCATTCGCAAACCAGTACTGGTAGCTTACTTTGAGGTCCGCCAGCCCCAGGGGGCCGAATTCGGGAGAGGTAATGGTCGTCGTCCCGTTGTCCACGTCATGATCGCGGGGGTTGCCACCAATTTTACCCGTCACGTAGCATTCCTCTCCAATGTCTCCTGGGGCATCGGTACCCGGATTTATTTGAAAATCGTTGAAGAAGGAGCCTTCCGGTACGCCTCTTTCCCAGCTGCCGCTGGTGACGTTGCTGGTAATCGTCCAGCCTTCGTCCGTGACGAAGTCGTCCATATAACCGGGCGTCAGCCTTATTTCCTGCCCCACCAGGTCCGCGGGGTTAAGTCCGGTAGCCACCTTAGTCCGGTAGCCCCACTGGGTTATGATCAGGTCGTAGCCATCGTCATAAGTCGTCGATACGGCAACCTTCCCGTCAGGATCGCTCAGCAGGGCAAGGTTTCTGAAATTGTTAGTTAAAACGAACTGGGCGGCGGGGATGGGCGCGCCCGTAACGTCATCGACCACGGTAACGTTCAGGTCGTAAACCGGGCTGACCGTCAACGCGGTATCGAAAAGGAGGCAGTCTCCGTTCAACAACTCCCGGTTTACGGAGAGGGGAATGTAATTCTCCGCCTGTACCGAGATGGTGTAGTTGCCACCGTCGGCCAGTCCTGTTTTATAGGCACCCTGCGCATCCGTACGACCGTTGGTCGTTTGCGGAGCAAAGATTTTCACCAGGGCATTGTTGAGGGGTAAGCCGGAATCGGCGTCAGTAATCGTACCCTCCAGGCGAGCGGCTCTTTTATAGTTTACGTCAACGACGTAAAGGCCCGTCTGCCGGTCGGAGACCAACGTCAGGCCACTCGGCAGAAAAGGGTAGGCTCCCCAGGCCCCGAAGAAGCCACCGTCGGCACCGGGCCAGGTATCCCAGTTGGCCACTTCAATGATGTTGTCCGGTTTGCTGGCGTCAGCGACGATCAGCCCATCGGTATAGTAGCTGATGGAGAGGAAGTCGTCAATAACGTGCACATTATGCGGAATGACGCCGGTGCCGATGGAATTCAGTGGACGAAATTCAAAGGTTTTCTGGATGTTGTCTTTGTCCCGGACATCGTAAGCCGCCACGGGGGCGTTAGCGCGTTCATCCGTAGTAAATACGAACTGCGCATCAGCGGTGGTCCAGGCATTGTGCGTGAAACTGAAGGGGGTTAGTTCCGTTCCCAGTGTTTTGATGTTGTTGAGATCGGAGATGTCATACATGGCCAATTCCCCATCGTAGATTTCTGAACAGTACAAAGTGTCCCCCTTTACGTATACGTCGTGGGAGTAAGTTTTGGGAGCAGCACCAACGTAACCAGGGGTCATCGGGTCATTCGTCAGGTCAAAGATGAGAATCCCGCCGTCATTGATTTGCCGGCTGCCGCCGGCCGTGTACAAACGCCCTGCGAGGGTGTCGATGTATAGATTGTGGGCCTGGATGAAAGTCGGAGCAAAGCCGGGAATCTGGTACGTTGTCCGCTGGAAGGGAACACTGTCCGGCAGGAACCGGAGGTCGAAGGAAGAAATGCCCTGGCGTCCTTGATCAGCAACGGTGTAGGCGTAGTCGCGGTAGGTCTTGATGTCGCGCCAGATGGACTGGTCGCCAGGGATAAATACAACTTCTGTGGCATTGTCAGTATCCGCCAGGCTAACGAAGGAGAGGCCCGTTTCCGTCCCCACCAGGGCGTACTCGGTCCCGTCCGGTGCTACGTAGCCCCAGATGTCATTTACTGGTTGGGGGTAATCAAGCTGAGATTTAAGGGTGGTATTCAATTGGGCAGTAAGCGCTGCCGACAAGCAAATCAGGAGTAGTACCAGTAACTGTTTCATAAAATGGTCTGATGATAAAAGCTGCAAAGATAGACCGTGTGAATTCCCGGAAGAGGCATAATCCACGGTGGTGAAATTGCGGACGAAAAGGATCGTCATTGCTGGAACACGAAAAAGAAGAGGATCCCTCGGTTTTGGTAGCGGAAACGACTGATAAGTCGGTTGGGATACAAAGTGACCTGCGGTTAATTCCTTATTCAATAATCCGGAGGGTGTCCCTGCGCCTCAAAGTATCGGTAAAGATGATCGAGGAGGTATCTCCGGATCCACGGTCGTCTATTTTAACATCCGTATCTTTAAAAGGATCAGTACTGATCCACCAGCCGGCACTAAGCAGCAGGAGGATCGTAACCGCCAGCGACAACCAGTTGCGGGCAGGATGTTTGCGGGCCGGCGTTGGGGCGGGAACAGGGGGAGGAGGCGCTGGAGTACCCTGGCCGGCAGTGGCCGGCTCTTTGATGATCGGGGAATCAATCCTCGGGATGCGGGGAGCGATGACCTCCGTGTAGTCATAGTTGCCGCTCTTCGGATTCATTACCTCTTCCGCGGCCGGCGGTGGCAATTGCCTTACCATCCGGCGCATGATGGCGGGCTTTACTGCGGCCTCGCTTTCCGCTGCTGCAACGTCAATTTCCCGGCGGAGAACCACGTTTTTAGTCCTCTCTTTTCCCTGGATGGTCAGGAGGATGGATACCTTCAGGACCAGTTGATGCGCCCCGGGCCGTAACGGCCGGACGTTAAAAGCCCACTCCGTATAACTGTATTCATCGACGGCTTGCTCGCCGTCACTCAGCAACAGAATCTGAAAAGCAGGATTATCCTGCCCGCTGGGATCAATAATTTCAATTTCCATAACCTCGGAAACCGCGATGTCTTCCACCGTATACGCCACCGTAGCTTCCAGGTCCTCCAGAAGCTGGGGTAGGGAGTGGGCAACCCGAACGAGGCAATCATAGTTCCTGCCGGTAATCATTGTTTCCGGTACCTGGTACAGCAGGTGTCCGGGTTTCAGGTCCGGGCGGTTAGCGGGGGAGGCCACGAAATCTGTCAGGGAAAGGTGGTCGGCAAAAAGCAGTACGTCATGCGTCAGGTTGTTCCGGGTTACGGTCAGGTCCTGTTCCGTCTGCGTATTGTTGATTTGGTCGTCCAGCAACGCAGTGTACCTCGCCTGCAGCAGTATGACCTGGCGCGATTTCGGTCGTTCCGGGGGTAGGGCCTCCAGGAGTAATTGCAGGGCAGTACTCAGGTCAGACCGCATCACGGCCTCCCGCACGGAGGTGCGCAGTTGCGTAAGCGCGATGTCATTTAGCGGACCAGCCATAGGATGAAGATACTGCGTCTTATGATTAGGGTGGAGGGGCGGCCAGGCACATCAGGCCGATGACCGGTACGTGGAGCCAGGCTTCGCGGACGACTTTGCTCTTTAAGGCTTGCATGGCATCCCGCGTCAGCGCCAAATCAGCCACGTAAAGCGGCACTTGTTGCTCGAATTGTTTGCCCGTCTGGTGAATGGTTTTGATGACCGCCACTTCGTCCGGTCCTAACGTGATGATCCAATCCGGGGCAAGGCTAAGACTTTTACCGGCCACTTGATACCGTATTGATTCTCCCCGCCGGATCGCTTTTTCGGGGTAGCGTTGCTGCAACCAGCTAAAGAAGGCCGCGGCCTGCCGGATAAAGTCTGCAGGTTCCACCTCGCCACCCGGCAGGTAATTCTGGCATAAGCCTGCAGCGCGTTCCAGTTGGAGGGGCGCGGGCAGGTCCGACGGTTGCCCGGCGAGGAAATTGGCGATGGCCTGGCTGAGCAGCTTTTCATCCGTTGCCGGATCCGGCAGCGGCGGCGAAAAATAGGTGATGCGTTCCCTGAGCGTGCCTCCCGGAAATTGCTCCAGGCGCCAGGTTTCCGTAGCCGTCTGGTGCGGATGCCGGGCGCGGCCGGGCCGTTCGCCGGAAATAAAGGGAACCGGGTCAGCGGGCAGTGGGGTAGCAGGAAGGTTGCGTGGTTCCTGCCAGTGTTGCAGCATTTTGGTTACCTCATTTCCCCGCCAGTCGAAGGGGGCATCGGTGGTATCCGGACTAAGTACGGGCGTTGCGCCGCCGCCGCGCGCAAAGGCCCGGTCCAGCCAGGGGGCGCCATTTTTCGTGGTGGGCAGGATGAGGTAATCCCGGGCCCGGGTAAACCCTACGTAGAGTAGCCTGGCTTCTTCTCCCAGCGCCCGTTCGGTCGCTTCCTGTTGCCACTGGCTTTCCTGCAGGGCGGCTATCCAGGGGAGTCCGGTGTTGAGTTTTCCGTAGGGATTGACCCAGTACCGCAGCCACCGTCCGGAGAGTGGCCGGCTTAAATCAACGGTTTGTTCGTCGGATTCGACCCCGATGCCCCATACGTCCGCCCGCAGCGATTGTTCCAGGTCCATGGCCACTACCGCCGGCCACTCCAGGCCCTTGCTGCGGTGATAAGTGAGCACATTTACGGCGTCTGCCCGTTCGCTGGCCCCCTGCGCGTCGCGGTCGGCCCGCAGCAATCCATCCAGGTACAACAGGAAGCCGCCGAGCGAGGCGGCCCGGTGTTGCCGGTGGCAGTTGTCTTCGTAGGTCACTGCCAGGCGACGCAATTCATCAATGTTGCTGAGCCGCTGTTCCCCGTTGCCCCAGGCAACGACGATCCGCCGCAGGTCGAGTCGTTCCAGCAGCAGGTTGAGCATTTCACTGGCCGAGTGCTCGGCGGTTTCTTCCCGGATTTCGTCAAGTACGGAAATGAAAGGCTCCTGCTCCGCCCACCGGCGGGAACTGTTGCCGGTCTTGGCCTCCGTCGCCAGGTAATCCAGGCGACTGGTAATAATCTCGGGCAGTTCCACCCGGCTGCCGAAGAGGAGGATTTCGGCAACGGAGAGGCTGTCTGACCGATTGAGCAGGTACTTGAGGCAGGCCAGCAGCAGGGTGGCCTCGGCTGTCTGCAGCAGCCCCGTGCGGGCGATGGCGGCAGGGATGCCCTGCTTTGCCAGGGCTTCCGCCATGGCAACGCAGCCGTAATTGGAGCGGCAGAGCAACGCCACGTCT
>JAUIIF010000363.1 GCA_030431945.1 Bacteroidia bacterium
ATTGTCTACGTCAATGCCTTCGGCGGCGAGTCGCGTCCGCAGTTCTTCTTCGTCGATGTCCTTATCCGCCAGGAACTGCCGGATTTGCATTTCCTGCTGCGCGGGCGTCGATCCCGGCACCTGGGCCAGGGCGGGCGCCGCAGCAATGACCAGTAGAAAGTAAAGTAGGTATTTCAATGCTTTAGGGATTTATTATCAGATTTTAAGGAGGCGGCTCGGCCGCCAAATTACGACGAAAAAGGTAGCTCGGCGGCCGAGGCGCGAGAACCCAGCTCGTCCGCCGACGACCTACAACCGCCAGATCACCTCCCCTTCCTGCAGCTGGTCGCGGTCGTACAGTGCCTTGAGGTCGAACAGCAGCAGGTCGTCCTTACTGACGGCGCGGTAGTCGGCCAGGGTCATGGCTTTAAAATCGTCGTGGGCGACGGCCACGACGACGGCGTCGTAGCCTTTGCCGATATCGTCGACCATCGTCAGGCCGTATTCGTGGGCTACTTCATTGGGGCTGGCGTGCGGGTCGTAGAGGTGGACGTTGACGCCGAAGTCCATCAGTTCCCGCACGACGTCGACGACCTTGGAGTTACGGATATCGGCTACGTTTTCCTTGAAGGTGACGCCGAGCACCAGCACTTTGCTGGTTTTCGGGTTCTTATTGGCCTTCAGCAGGTGTTGCACCAGTTCCTTGGCGATGAAAGCCGGCATCCGGTCATTCACGCGGCGGCCGCTGGCGATCACCTGGGGGTCGTAGCCCATTTTTATGCTTTTGTGCAGCAGGTAGTAGGGGTCTACGCTGATGCAGTGGCCGCCCACCAGTCCGGGGCGGAAGGGCAGGAAATTCCATTTGGTCCCGGCGGCGGCCAGCACGTCCTGGGTATCGATGCCCATCTTGCTGAAGATCATGCTCAGCTCGTTTACGAAACTGATGTTCACGTCGCGCTGGCTGTTTTCAATCACCTTGGCGGCTTCCGCTACTTTGATGGTTTTGGCCTGGTAGATGCCGGCCGTGATCACGTCACCGTACACGCCACTCACCACTTCGAGGGTGGGGGCATCGGAGCCGCTGACGACCTTCAGGATGTTGGCTACGGTATGTTCCTTATCTCCGGGGTTGATCCGCTCGGGGCTGTAGCCGACGGTAAACTCGCCGAACGCCAGGCCGCTTTCCTTTTCCAGGATGGGGATGCAGTCCTCCTCCGTACAGCCGGGGTAGACGGTGGATTCATAGACCACAATATCGCCCGGTTTGAGGGCGCGGCCCACGGTCGTTGACGCGCCGAAGAGCGGGCGCAGGTTGGGCGTCCGGCTCTCATCCACGGGGGTGGGTACGGCGACGATGTGGAAAGTGGCCGCTTGCAATTGGGCGGGGTCGCAGGTGAAAACGATGTTTTTATCAGCAAAGTGATGGGGCTCCAGTTCTTCGCTCGGGTCTTCCCCGCGCTGCATCATCGCCACCCGCGGTTCGGAGATATCAAAACCGATCACCCGGAACTTCTTGGCCAGCTCCAGCGCCAGCGGGAGGCCGACGTAGCCCAGGCCGATGACGGAGATGGCGGATTGGCCACTCCGCAGGTCCGCCAGCATCTGGGCGGCGTTGAGGGTTGTGGGGGTACCGTTAAGGGTCATTTATTTCTTTTTAATCATTTGTGTAAAATCTGGCTCGGCCGTCAACCCAGCTCGGCCGCCTCGGCCGACGACCTAATAGCTCCGGCCGACGACCTAGCTTTTCACCTTTTCCAGGAAGTAAGGCAGGGTTTTGGCCAAGCCTTCTGCCCGGCTGACTTTGGGTTGCCAGTCCAGCACTTTGCGGGCGAGCGAGGTATCCGGGCGGCGTTTCTTCGGATCATCGACCGGCAGCGGCCGGTGATCCAGCCAGGCTTTGTCGTTGCCGACCAGGTCGAGGACTTCCCGGGCGAAGTCCATTATCGTGATTTCGTCACCGTTGCCGATGTTGACGGGCTGGGGGTAATCACTCAGCAACAGGCGGTAGATTCCTTCTACCAGGTCATCGACGTAGCAGAAGGAGCGTGTCTGGCTGCCGTCTCCGAAGACGGTCAGGCCTTCTCCCCGAATGGCCTGGCTGATAAATGCCGGCAGTACCCGGCCGTCGTCGACCCGCATGCGGGGCCCGTAGGTATTGAAGATCCGGACAATACGGGTTTCAAGGCCATGAAAGGTATGGTAAGCCATCGTCATCGCTTCCTGGAAGCGTTTCGCTTCGTCGTAAACACCCCGGGGGCCGACCGGATTGACGTTCCCCCAGTAATCTTCCGTTTGCGGATGCACCAGGGGGTCGCCGTACACCTCACTGGTGGAGGCGATCAGCATCCGGGCTTGCTTGGCCTTCGCCAGCCCCAGCAGGTTGTGGGTGCCCAGGCTACCGACCTTAAGGGTCTGAATGGGCATTTTCAGGTAATCAATCGGGCTGGCGGGGGAGGCAAAATGCAGGATATAGTCCAGCTCACCGGGCACGTGCACGAACTTACTCACGTCGTGATGATAGAAGGTAAAATCCTCCCGCGGCATCAGGTGAGCAATGTTATCCATTGACCCCGTAATGAGGTTATCCATACCGATAACCTCATAGCCTTCCGCCAGAAAACGGTCAGAGAGGTGAGAGCCGAGGAAGCCGGCGGCGCCGGTTATAAGTACTTTCATAAACGTGTTTATTGCAATAATTGCCTTAAATATTCCCCGTACCCGCTCTTACGTAACGGTTCCGCTATTTCCCGCAGTTGGGCGTTGGTGATGTACCCCATGCGCCAGGCGACTTCTTCGATACAGCCGATTTTGAAGTCCTGACGTTTTTCGATAACGCGCACGAACTCAGCCGCATCGTGCAGGCTTTCAAATGTCCCGGTATCGAGCCAGGCCGTTCCCCGGTGCATAACGCCCACCTCCAGTTCCCCCATTTCGAGGTATTTGCGGTTGACGTCCGTGATTTCATATTCTCCCCGGGCGCTGGGGGCAATGTTCTTAGCAATTTCCGTCACCCGCTCGTCGTAAAAGTAAAGCCCCGGAACGGCATATTTGCTTTTGGGCCGGCTTGGTTTCTCTTCGATGGAAATCGCTCGTTTTTCCGCATCGAACTCCACTACCCCATAACGTTCGGGATCGTGTACCGGGTAAGCAAAGACCCGCGCGCCCGTTTCCAGGCGGGCGCTCTCCTGCAGGAGGGCGCTGAGTCCGGCCCCGTGGAAAATGTTGTCTCCTAAAATGAGGGCCGCTTTGTCCCCCGCAATAAAGTCTTCCCCAATGACGAAGGCCTGGGCCAGTCCGTTGGGGACCTCCTGGATCGCATATTCAAAACGACACCCCAGGTTGCTACCGTCCCCCAGTAAATTTCTGAAGGCCATATTGTCCTCCGGCGTCGTGATGATCAACACCTCCCGGATACCCGCCAGCAGCAGGATGGACAAGGGGTAATAGATCATCGGCTTATCGTACACCGGCATGAGCTGCTTACAGACTCCCTTGGTGATGGGGTAAAGTCGGGTACCGGAACCTCCGGCGAGAATAATGCCTTTCATAGTTAAGTTAACTTTAATCGGTCAGCAACCTGATCGCCGACCACCTCGCTCGTCCGCCGGGGCGCGAGGAACGAGCTGATTCCGTTCCGGGCTGCTTCGCGGTCGGCGGCCGAGCGGAGCAATGACCGGCAGAGGGCTAACCTCCCCCGGTCGGCGGACGACCGCGCAGCAGCTGCCCTGGCCGACGACCTTCGCGGCGCTAGTTATACATCCGGTCGTAGTAGGCTTGGTAGGCACCACTCGTTACACTCTCCAGCCATGCGTCGTTTTCCAGGTACCAGTCAATGGTCCTGGCCAGGCCTTCTTCGAATTTGAGGCTGGGCATCCACCCGAGTTCGTCCCGCAGTTTCGTGGCGTCAATGGCGTAGCGCATGTCGTGGCCGGCCCGGTCCGTGACGTAGGTAATCAGCTGTTCGGAGGTTCCTGCCGGCCGGTCGAGTTTCTTGTCCATCAATTGGCAGAGCAGGCGAATCAAATCGATGTTACGGTATTCGTTATGCCCGCCGATGTTGTACGTTTCTCCTACCCGGCCGCGGTGCAGGATGTCATCGATGGCCCGGGCGTGGTCTTCCACGTACAACCAGTCGCGGACGTTGATGCCCTTACCGTATACCGGTAAGGGCTTAAGGTGTTTGATGTTGTTGATAAAGAGCGGCAGCAATTTCTCCGGGAACTGGTAAGGGCCGTAGTTATTGGAACAGTTGGAGAGGACGACGGGCAGCCCGAAGGTATGCCCCCAGGCCCGCACCAGGTGGTCGCTGCCCGCCTTGGAGGCGGAATAGGGGCTGCGCGGATCATAGGGGCTGGCCTCGGTAAAGGGCGGATCCTCCGGGCCGAGGCTGCCAAAGACCTCATCGGTGGAGATGTGGTGAAAGCGGAACGACGCGGGCCTGCCCTGCCCCTCCCACCAGGCGCGGGCGGCCTGGAGCAGGGTGAAGGTGCCGGTGACATTGGTGTCCACAAAGGCGCCGGGCCCGTCGATGGAGCGGTCCACATGGCTCTCCGCCGCCAGGTGCATCACCGCATCGGGGCCATGGGCGGCGAAGATCCGGTCCAGGGCGGCGCGGTCGCGGATATCGGCATGTTCGAATGTATAGGCGGGATGGGCGGCCACGCTCGCCACGTTCTCCTCGCAGGCGGCATAGGTGAGCGCGTCGAGGTTCACCACCTCGTGCCCCTCCGCCACCGCCAGGCGCACCACGGCGGAGCCGATGAAGCCGCAGCCCCCGGTGATGAGCAGCTTCATGGGCCGCCCTCCCCGAAAGGGCTGACCCAGGCGTCAAAGGCCGGGGCGGCGGCGTCCTTGTCGCTCAGGACCGGCGGGGCGCTCAGCGGCCAGTCGATGTCCAGACTGTCCCAGCGCACGGCGCCATCCGCCTCGGGCGCGTAGAAGGCGGAGCATTTGTAGAGGCAAAGCGTATCGGCGGTCAGTGTGACAAAGCCATGGAGGAAGCCCTCGGGCACATAGAGCTGGCGGCCGTTCTGCGCCGTCAGCTCCACCCCGAACCAGCGGCCATAGGTGGGCGAGCCCCTGCGCACATCCACCGCCACGTCCCACAAGGCCCCGGCGCCGCAGCGCACCAGCTTGGCCTGGGCCCGGGGCGGGGCCTGGTAATGCAGCCCGCGCAGGGTGCCCGCCTCGGTGGAGAGCGAGAGGTTGTCCTGCACG
>JAUIIF010000364.1 GCA_030431945.1 Bacteroidia bacterium
GTGGATGATCGATGATGGCAGTACCGATAACAGCTGGTCGGTCATCGAAGACCTGCGCCAGCAATACCCCCAGCTGAAAGGAGTTAAATTTCAGCGGAATTACGGAAAAAGCCCGGCGCTTTACGTCGGTTTCAAGCACGTGCAGGGAGACGTTGTCATCACCATGGATGCTGACCTGCAGGATAGCCCGGACGAAATCCCTGAACTCTACCGCATGGTCAGAGAAGAGGGCTTTGACCTCGTCTCCGGTTGGAAGCAAAAGCGGCATGACCCGATCGGGAAAACCCTGCCTTCCAAATTTTTCAACGCCGTTACCCGCAAAGTCAGCGGCATTCAACTCCATGATTTTAATTGTGGCCTGAAGTCCTACCGTCGCAACGTGGTCAAGTCCATTGAGGTCTACGGAGACATGCACCGCCATATGCCCTTACTCGCCAAGTGGGCCGGCTTCAAGAACATCGGGGAAAAGGTCGTCGAGCACCGCGCCCGGAAATACGGCTATTCTAAATTTGGCCTTTCTCGTCTGGTTACCGGTTTTCTCGACCTGCTGTCGTTGATGTTCGTCGGCAAATTTGGTAAGCGGCCCATGCACTTATTCGGTACGCTCGGTACCCTGATGTTCATCGTTGGCTTGGGCAGCGTGCTGTACATCGGAGGAGCTAAGTTATATGCGCTCGCCAGTGGATTACCCAAACAACTGGTAACGGAAAATCCGTGGTTCTACATTTCGCTGACCTGTATGGTCCTCGGGACAATCCTGTTCAATACCGGTTTCCTGGCGGAGTTGGTCGCACGCTCAAGCTCGGACCGGAACAATTACCTCGTGGAAACTGTACTGGACGATGCTTAAAGTCTACGATGATGACTATTTCATGCGCCAGGCCATCGAGCAGGCGCACCTGGCTGCCGCTGCGGGAGAAATCCCCGTTGGCGCCGTGGTGGTGGCCAACGAGCGCATCATTGCCCGGGGCCACAACCAGACAGAACTACTGAGCGACGTAACGGCCCACGCCGAAATCATTGCCCTTACGGCCGCGGCCAATCACCTGGGCGATAAGTACCTGCACGATTGTACACTGTACGTGACGCTGGAGCCCTGCCCTATGTGTGCCGGGGCCTTGGCCTGGAGCCAGGTAAGCAGGATCGTTTACGGGGCCAGCGACGATAAGCGGGGCTTCATGCGCTTCGGCCGGGAACTCCTTCACCCCAAGACGAAACTGGAGTTTGGCATCCTGCACGAAGCGTGCGGAGATTTAATGACCAGCTTCTTTCAACGGAAGCGCTGAAATGCGGTGGATCTTTTAACGCCTTTAGTTAAAATCCCATTAAAGCCCGGCTGCGTGCTTAACGGTAGGCGTTGATAGCCGTCATTTGTTAAAGCAAAACCTACCGTATTATGACCAGAATAATTTCCGCCCTCGCCCTTTTTACGCTACTCTTCAGCAGTTGCGGCCCGAAGCTTAGCCCGTTGACCCAACGCTTGGTTGAAGACCAGGCCTGGTCTGAAGACGAACTGAAAAGGATCCAGTTTTATCTTTCTGAAGACCTGATCCTGACGCGGGAAGTCCGGGATGGAAAATCTGAAATCCGTAACGGCCAGGTGAAAATAATTGACGGACGTGAGGTGGAGCAGGTCGTTTTTAAACGGAATACCCCCGGAGTCTTTGTCTTTAGCCCTAAATCGCAGCGCATGGCCGTCAGCTTTGAACAAAACGATGACAATTTCCTCGTCTTTGGCCCTAACCCCAAAGCGGGCAACCGCTACGTTATTCTGGCGGCCGAGTGGGATCGCCGCAGTGGGCAAGTATCGTACGCCGGCAAGCAGTGGCGCGTAAATGCAGCTGACGCTTACGCCAGCCTGTTGATCCCCCTGAAGCGCCTCCGGAACCAGGACGTGAAGGGTAAAGTTGTAGGGGGACGAAAGCTGAAATAGCGGGTGGTAAATCTCCGTCCAGGGCAATCACAAGCTCACTCGTCGGCCTGCATCGCGGGGATAAGGCCCCACGTAAGCTAACGCCAGGAGCTGATTCCGTTCCGGGCTGCGCGGTCGGCCGATGAGAGACGGGTTCCCAACCTCAGCAGCGCCTCCGCTCGGCGGACGAAAGACGGGTCCCCAACCTCAGCAGCGCCTCCGCTCGGCGGACGAGCCAGGCCGCTACGCGTCCGCCTCGGCCGACGAGCGGAGGCGCTGCTGCGCGAGCTTGCGATTGCCTGAAGCCTCGCCCTGATCCGGGTGCTCCGTATTGCCTAAAGGAAGTAACTTTAGGGTCGTTAATGAGCATTTCCCGGCAATGCAACTTGCCTGGGGACCATACCTCCGGACCATCAAACTAGCCTTTACCCTTTTTCTCGGCGGCTTTTCAGCCTTGTTGTCCGCACAACCCTTCGGGTTTCTGCGGTGGACGGTAGCCGATGGCCTGCCGCAGTCGGAAGTAACGGCACTGGCCGAAGACGGGGTAGGGTACCTCTGGGTGGGCACCAACGGTGGTGGGGTAGCGCGCTTTGACGGCCAGGACTTCGAAGTGTTTACTACCGCAGACGGACTGCCGGGAAACTTCGTCGAAGCCATCACGACTAACGAGGCGGGGGAAGTAGTTGTGATGACGAGTCGCGGGACCGCAGTGCTACCGCTGGCTTCCCAACGCTTTTCGGGCGCGGCCGCCGGTGCAAAAATAGCCAAAGGAGCCGGGCAGGACTGGGAAGCGGTCGGTGAACGCCTGCGCCAGCTGAATCCTTCCCTACGTGCCTTTCAGGACCTGGAGCAAGCGGGTAAGGCCTACCTGGCCGGTACTGCGGAAGGGTTGTACCTGCTCAACGAAGAAGGGCAGCCCATCGGGCATTTTACCGCCCCGAACGATTTGCCGGATAATCGGATCAACGTCATCATTAAGGACCGGCAGGGGCGGCACTGGATTGGCACGCGCGGTGGTCTGGTCCGGATGATCCCCACGGGTTTACGGCAGTTTCAACGCGATCAGCAGGGGCTGCCGGTACGGCACCTCTCCGCACTCCACGTACGCCGGAATGGTGAGGTATGGGTAGGACTTGACCGCAGCGGCCTCCGGATCTTTGCCGACAATACCTTCCGAAAACCGCCGCTGGAAGACCCCACGCGCGGGGTCACGATCACGGACCTTGCGGAAGATGGTACCGGCCGGCTCTTTGTCGCCACGCAGGGCCGTGGCGTGGTGGTTATTGATCCGGACAGCCTCAGCGTAGCGCTTTTGCAGCGCAGGTCGGGCTTGCCGGATGACCGCATCCTGGCGGTCTTGCCGGATACCGGCGGGGTATGGGCGGTTGGCTTTGACGAAGGGATAGGTAAAATCCGGCAGACGGATTCAACGCTGGTTGTGGACAAGTACGGGCCGTCCGCAGGCCTGCCGGCGGCCACCTTTACTGCCGCACTGCAGATGCCTGCCGGGGATTTGCTGCTGGCGACTACCGCAGGTACCATTTTGCAGTGGCGCCCGGATAGTCTGATCAGAACCCTGGGCGAGGCCAATGGCCTGCCGGCAGGTAAAATTATTGCCATGGGGCTGCGCCGCCAGACCCAGCTGTGGGTTGCCATTAGTGGTCAGGGGCTCTTCTACACGGATCTGCGTACACGAAAACCAACTTTTGCCGGTCTGCCCGCCCGGATCGGGGGGCTGGCCACGGACATAAGGCAGATCCTGCTGCCCCCGGATCGTGCGGAGGTCTGGCTGGCCACTACGGGGGGGCTGGACAGGATCTTTCTGGACCGGGATGGCCGGCCCGACTGGCGCCGGCGTTACGGCCGGGCTGAGGGGTTCCCCGCTGCCGAGCCGTGGCCGGGGGCGGCCACGATTGATCCGATTGGTGGGCAGCTGCTGTTTGGCACTTCCGCCGGCCTGGTCGTGTATACGACTGAGGACGGAGACGGTTACCTGGCCCCGCCGGCTACGCAGCTGGCGCAGGTTAATTTGTTCTATGCCCCGCTCCGGCCGCAGGATTACGTAATGAAAGCCGGTGTGCCAGGTTTTTCTGCCGACCAAAACCATTTCAATTTTCGGTTTGTGGCGGTTGACCTGACGTACCCGGACCGAATCCGGTACCAATGGAGGCTGCGGGGAGTGGAAGAGGACTGGTCGCCACCTTCGGCAGAAACAACCGTACGCTACGCCGGCCTGGGGCCCGGGAGTTATCATTTTGCCGTGCGGGCAACTACGGACGGTGGTAAAACCTGGGGCGAAGTCGCCACTTTTCGCTTCCGGATTGACAGTCCCCTGTGGCGACAACCCTGGTTTCTGGGGCTGCTGGCCCTGGGCATCGGGGGAGGGCTGGTGAGCGGATTTTATGCCTTTTACCGACGGGTACAGCGTACGGAAGCCAGGAAGCGGCGCCAGCTGGAAGTTCGTAACCAGCTATTAAAGCTGGAGCAACAGGCGCTTCAGTTACAGATGAATCCGCACTTTATCTTCAATGCCCTGAATAGTATCCGCGGCTTGTTGGATGGGGAGCACGCTGCTGAGGCAAGGCTGCAGATTACCCGCTTTGCCACCCTGATGCGGGGCATCCTTAACAACAGCCGGCGCGAACGGATTACCCTGGCGGAAGAAATGGCCACGCTCTCGGATTACCTGAAAATGGAACAATTCTGCCAGCCGTTTCCCTTTACTTTCCTGATCGAGCCACCCGCAGGAACTGACCCGGAAGAAATAAGTATGCCTTCCATGTTGTTGCAACCGTTCCTGGAGAATTCGGTGTTGCACGGCCTGGCGGGCCGGGAGGCCGGCGGGCACATCAGCGTAAAGTTTGTCTTGCGGGGCCGGGGCCTGGAATGCACGGTGACGGACAATGGCATTGGCCGCACAGCGGCGGCGGCCCGCCGCCAGGGTCGCCCTGCCGGCCATAAATCAGTCGCCCTCCAGGTTACGGCGCAGCGCCTGAAGGCGCTGAAGGGCAGGCTGGAAATAACGGATGTGGTGGAAGAGCAGGGGCAAGTTGGCGGTACGAGGGTTACCCTGTTTGTCCCGGTAGAAACCTGGTGACCGCTGCGGTTTTCAGACGTATTACGCCCGAAGCGCCCCTTAGCAAAAGCCTGAATTTTAGAACTGGCTGGGTATTTTGCTGTGCATACCCTGATTTGCACCTGCGGCCGCGCCGGCTGACTTTTTGCTTATCTTAGTGACTAATATCAAGATTAACGTCTAAACCACCGAAACC
>JAUIIF010000365.1 GCA_030431945.1 Bacteroidia bacterium
GAGCCTTCTTCGTCAGGATTCCTCGGCACTGTCCTTATCTTTGCCCCATGTCCACCCCTACCGAAGAGAACTACCTTAAAGCACTGCTGGCACTGTCCGGAGCGGATGGAACAGTCTCCGTTTCCGACCTCTCCAAGTCACTGGGCGTGAGCACCCCC
The DNA here is from genome assembly GCA_030431945.1 of Bacteroidia bacterium. GTDB lineage: Bacteria > Bacteroidota > Bacteroidia > Chitinophagales > Saprospiraceae > Neolewinella. The sequence goes on from JAUIIF010000365.1 coordinate 159, forward strand.
TCCGCGAACAGCATGGTCCGCAAACTTGCGGAACGCGGGCTGGTGAACTACCAGAAATACAAGCCCCTGCAGCTCACTAAACCTGGCCGCAAGGCAGCGGCGCTGATTGTCCGGAAGCACCGGCTGACCGAAATGTTTCTGGTAGAAAAAATGGGGTTTGGCTGGGAGGAAGTACACGCGATTGCCGAACAGATTGAGCACGTGGACAGTCCCGGCTTTTTCACTCGCATGGATGAGCTGATGGGGCACCCGCAGGTGGACCCTCATGGCTCCCCCATTCCGGATACAGACGGTAACATAACGGCGAAAACCCGCCGGCGGCTGAGTGAGTGTGGTGCAGGAGAAACGGTGGTAATCGTCGGGCTCGACCACCATTCGAATGAGTTTCTCCACTTTTTAAATGACCGGGACTTAGGCCTGGGTGCGCAGCTGCGAATTCACCACCGGGAGGCCTTTGACGGCTCCCTCACCCTTTCTTATCCCGGCCACGAACGCGTGACGTTCAGCAAAGTGGTTGGTGACCGGATACTGGTCGGTTAACCCAGGGCTTCTTCCTCATCCATTCCCTTTTTCTTGTTTTTCCACCACAGGAAAGCGATCGTACCGATCAGGAGGTAAGGCATCCCCAGCATGTAGAGGATACCGTTGTTGAGGCCGCGCCCTTCCGTACCACCGTTCGCCAGGTTAGTTTCAGCCGTTGCCCGGCACATCGGGCACTGTGCCAGCAGCTCTGCGTCCGTTCCTAAAAACAAGACGAAGACCAGGAGCAGGGAAAGGAGAAGTGACTTTTTCATGGTAGAAGAATTATTAGGAGGGACCTGATTACGTTAATCACACCGAAAAATCCGTTGAGGGTGGCACAAAGTTAGTGATTAAGGGTAGTACTCCACTAACATCAGGTAGACGACCGGGCCGGTGACCGCGACGTACAACCAAAGTGGACAGACGATCCGGGCCAGCTTGCGGTGGGCATCATATTTCCCCACCAGCGCCCTTAAAGTGGTTAACAGAATAAACGGCAAAAGGATGCCCGCCAGGGTGATGTGCGACAGTAATATGACAAGATAAACCGGCCGGATATCCGCTACGGCAGCGGCTTCTGTTGCGGACAGTATGCCATTATGATCCGTATCGCCGTAGATAACTTCGGGGGTGGTAAAATGATACACCACGTAACAAAGCAGAAAAAGTACCGATAACCCCAGCGCTACGCCGTTGGCATTCCGATGTTTAACCACCTGCCGCTGCTTGATAAAATAGAGGGAAAACACCAGGGCAACGGCAGTACCTGCGTTCAGCGTGGCGTTAACGGCGGGCAGGAAACCTACGTCCCAGCCTTCCGGAACCGGCAATTTATACTGCCGCATCACGCCAACGAGGATAAGGACCACGGCGGAGACGACCCACAACAGGATTTTGAGGGTTTTTTCCTTTTCCGGATAAGTAGGTAATTCGGGATATGCTTGCGAAGTCATGGCTTATAGTTCTTTACCGCGTTTCAGGACGAGGTCCGGTTTTTCCGGCAACGGAATGATCAGGGAGATCAGTTGCACGAGCCCGATCGTCTCGTCCCGGCGGGTAAGGTCATAGTGTTTGACGATGGTCAGGGAGCTATCGACCAGGGCGACGATGGGGGTTTCGCCGGGCAGGCTGGTGGGCAACTGAAAATCCCGGGCAGTCTGGGCGAAGCTGGCTGGTGCTGCTGCCAGAAAACTTAACATGTCCGAAGCGGGCAGGTTATACTTTTGCGAAAACTCACTGACCGCAGCTGCCGGATCATCAGCCTGGACCAGGGTGGTGAAGTACAGGTTCGGGCTGTCTTTAAACTGGGTGTAGAGGCTGTCCAAAATCCGGCCGTACTGATCCGCCGCAACGGGCTTGGTGGGGTCCAGCCAACCGACCACCGTCATCGCGCCCCGGGTGGAGGCGGGCAGGTCGCCCCGCACGGCGGAGAGCTGACTCAGGTCGGGCATTTTTCCAAAGTCCCCCTGGGTGGTAATCGCCTCCTTGCGGTAGGCGTAACCGGTAGACAGGTAGTAGTAAGAAATGGCCGGCAGGCCGATCAGGAGGAAGACAACAACGATTACGTTGAGGATATTTTTTGCTTTAGCCATAATGGGGCGGAAAAAGGATGTGCAAAGGTAACTACGTAATCGACGGATTGATCACCGTTAGCCGGGATTATGACGTTGAGGTGGCGATAAACCAGCCTGCAATGGTACTTTTACGGTCAATTGGAAAAAGCTGTCGGCCCGGCTACGACACTAAGTCACTTCCCACTATCTTCGCCCCAGCCCAATCTGTGTTCTCTCCTCAACTGATGACCGACCCTGCCCCATCCCCGCACTACGCTTCTTTCGACCTCGTTTCCGAAGGGGTTTTATGGGTGGATCATCTCGGCAAGGTCCGCCACGCCAACGAGGCAGCAGCAGCCCTGCTGGGGTATTCTGCTCACCAACTGCTACACTCCAGTTACCTGGAAATCAACCCGAATTTCAGCCTCCTGGGGTGGAAGAAGTACTTCAAGCAATTGGACGACGACCGGGGCGATTACCTGGACGCCCAGTTCGTCAATGCCTCCGGCCAGCTTTTCGGGGTACGCGGCCGGGTCCGGCCGGACACTACCTCTTCGCCGGCACTTTGTCTGATCGTCTTTTCCTCCACGGATGCCGGGCGCAGAGAGGCTGACCTGCTCAGTGCGCTTGAGGGGCACGGCCGGATTGCCGGTTGGGAATACAACCTGATCACCGGGCAGGTTTACCTGTCTCCGCTGCTCCGGCAGTGGTTCGGCTGGTCGGCCGAACGGGATTTTTACCCGGCGGCAGAATTTGCGCATAAGGCAAAAGCATTACTTAGTGCCGGGGACCACAGCAAGGCCAAGGGCCTGCTCGAACGCCTCCTTACGGCGGGGAAACCGTTTGATTTGTCCCTTGCCATTACTTCTGAGAACGAAGAGGTCCACGAGTTGCACCTCCAGGGGGAGTCAGCAGAAAATGAGCTGGAGGTTTTTAAAATTTTCGGCAGCGCGCGCCGGCAACAAGACCAGGTTACGGTGAATACGTCTCTTCCGGGAACGGAAGCGGCCTTTCAATTCAGTCTCGACCACAGCCTCGACAGTGTGTACTGGGTCAGCCTGGCGGATCAACTCCTCACCTACGCAAACGCCCAGGGCTGTACCCAGTCCGGGTATACCCGTCAGGAGCTTAGCGGTCAGCCGGCAGCTAAGCTGTTCCCGGAAGTTCTGGACAAAAACCACCACCAGTACCTGAGTGAATTGCGGGAGCGCCACTATCTTGAACTGGTGACCGACATCCGGCGTAAAGACGGCAATACTTTTCCCTGCCGGGCTGCTTTGCACTACCACGCGACAAAAGATGGTCAGGAACAAATGATCATCATTTCGCGGGACATCAGCCAGGAAGCCGAAGACCACGAATACCGCCAGCTGCACATCACTACGCTTAACACCCTGCAAGAATGGGTCATTTGGCTGGATGCCGAGAACAACGTCGTCCTGACCAATACTGCTGCCCGCAAGAAGCTGAGCCGGCGCACCACCAGGGAATTGCAGGGCCTGCCCATCGGGGAGTTGATGCCGGAACTGGAAATCCCTCCGCTGGCCGCCATTCGTCAGGAACAGCTGGACGGGCGCACGCGTCCGGACGTCGATTACGTTTACAACGACACAACGGGGAAGGAAAGAACCCTGCAGGTACGCTTCGTTCAGGTGGCCGCAGAATCGCGGCTCTTTCTCAGCGTCATTTGCCGGGACGTTACCGCCGAAGTCAATAATAAACGCCGGTTACAGGAAGCCAAACGCCGGGTGGACGAGCTGCGCAGACAGCTGGAAAGTGAAAACGAAGCCCTCAAAGAAGAAATCGGCACCGTGCAGGCTACGGGGCCAATCATCACCGTTTCCCCCAAATACCAAAAGATCCTGGCCCAAATCGGGCAGGTAGCCGGCACCGACGCCACGGTGCTGGTAACCGGGGAAACCGGTACGGGTAAGGAACTGTTGGCACAGTCCATTCACAACTTCAGTAACCGGGCTACCCGGCGTATGGTTAGCGTCAACTGTGCCGCCTTGCCGGAAAACCTGATCGAAAGCGAACTGTTCGGCCATGAACGGGGCGCCTTCACCGGGGCCTTCACGCAGAAGAAAGGCAAATTCGAACTGGCCAGCGGCGGCACCATTTTCCTGGATGAAATCGGGGAGCTTCCGTTAGATATGCAAGCCAAGCTGTTACGGGCGCTCCAGGAAGGGGAAATACAGCGGATTGGTTCTTCTGACGTCATTAGTGTGGACGTCAGGGTCGTTGCGGCCACTAACCGCAACCTGGAGAAAATGATTCGGGAAGGAACTTTTCGGGAAGATTTGTACTACCGTCTCAACGTTTTTCCCATCCACAACCTTCCCTTGCGGGAACGGCAGGAGGACATTCCGATACTGGTCAAACACTTCACGAAGCTGTACGCAGAAAAAATGGGCCGGCCGGTAACCAAGGTCAACCAAAAAGACCTGGAACAATTAGAGGCTTACGACTTTCCGGGCAACGTCCGGGAGCTGATCAACCTCGTCGAGCGTGCCGTCATCACTTCTACCGACTCGACCCTGAACCTCGGCGCCAGCCTCCGGGCACTCCGCAGAACGGATCGCCCCGAAGGCACCCTGAACCTGAGCGGAGAACGGATGCTCACCTTCGAGGAAATGCAGCGACAGTACATCATCGAGGCCCTGAAGCGAACGAAAGGCAAGGTCACCGGCCCCGGCGGGGCCGCAGAGGTGTTGGACGTAAACGGCCGTACCCTGATGAGTAAAATGGTGAAGCTTGGTATTGACCGGAATGATTTCACGCGCGGTTAAGGCCCCATTTCCGCAGCACCGCCCATTAGTTTTTCCGAACGCGCACCACCGTCGCTTTGCCGCCCGAAGACGCCCGTAAGTGGAGGAAGTACCAACCGCCCGGCAAGTTATCCAGGTTCACAAAGGGCTGACTGCCCATTAGCTTCAGGTA
>JAUIIF010000366.1 GCA_030431945.1 Bacteroidia bacterium
GGGGTGCGCGCCTCCGTCGACTACATTCTGGGCCACAATCCACTCGGCTACAGCTACGTTACGGGGTTTGGCGACAAGACCCCCATGTTCATTCATCACCGGGCGAGTGCTGCCGACGGTATCGCGGCCCCCATACCCGGTTTCCTTTCCGGAGGCGCGAACCGGGGACAGCAAGATCGGGAAAGTACCACCTACCCTAACCATGCCGCACCCATGCAGAGTTGGGCCGACCAGGTGCCAAGCTACGCCAGTAATGAAATCTGTCTGAACTGGAATGCTCCGTTGACCTACGTGCTGGGCTGGCTCGAATCGGTCGCCCGGCAGCAAGACTAATCCTGCGGGGCAGGGCCTCCGGAATAACCCGTAAATGCACCCGGAACGAGACGGCAAAAGACTTTTACTTAAGCACCGTCTTAACCTCGACGGTTTCGTGCAGGGTCTTGTGTACGGGGCAGCGATCGGCAATTTCCAGCAGGCGCGCCAGTTGTGCCTCGTCGAGGTCTCCCCGCAGCATTATTGTCCGGTCGAAATGGTCGATTTTCGTGGGGTTTTCGTCAGCGGCGGCCATATCCTCTGCGTAGTCTTTCCGGTGATCTATGTGCACCTCCACACTTTCCACGTTCCATTTTTTCCGGCGGGCGTACAGCTGGATGGTCATGGCCGTACAGGCCCCGAGGCCGGCACTTACGAGGTCATACGGCCCCGGACCATAATCATTTCCGCCAACCGACTCGGGCTCATCGGCCGTCAGGTGATGATGACGGACCATTATTTCGGTAGTAAACCCCTCTTTACCCAGGCGCACGGCCACTTCCTTGTCGGACTGAAGGGGCGCGGCCGCAGGTGCAGAGATGTACCTGGAAGACCAGCCGGCAATTACTTCGCCGGCGTAGTGGGCGTCTGCGGCATTGGTCAGCAGGTGGTCGGCTCCGTCGAGCGAAACAAAGCTTTTCGGGTGTCGGGCCGCGGTGTAGAGTTTGGCAGCCTCATCAATGTTTACGGTCTGGTCTTGGGGAGAGTGCAGGATCAGCAGTGCTGCGTCAAGCTCCTGGATGTGTTCCTCGACGCGTTGTTCCTCCAGGTCGTCAAGAAATTGTTTGGCGATGCTGAACGGGCGCCCGCCGATATTTACCGTCGCTGCTCCCTGCTGCTCGATGGTCTTCAGGTCTTCCGCAAAATGGCTGGCTACGTGGTCGGCCGCAAAGGGCGCTCCAATGGTGGCTACGGCCCTGATGCCCGTCAGTTGAGTAGCGGCACAGAGCACGGCCGCCCCGCCAAGGCTGTGCCCGACTAATAACGATGGGGGCTGGTGCGCTGCGGCCAGGTACTCCGCGGCCGCCAGGAGATCAGCAATGTTGGTGGTGAAGTTGGTGTCGACAAAGTCCCCCTCGCTATTGCCCAGGCCGGTGAAGTCAAAACGGAGTACGCCATAACCCCGTAGGTTCAGGGCCCGGCTGATGTTACGTACGGCAGCCAGGGAACTGGAGCAGGTAAAGCAATGCGCAAAAAGCGCAAAAGCGTGAGGGTGTTGGTTTACCGGCAATTCTAACCTGGCGGATAACTGCTGGCCCCGCCCGTTGGGGAATGATACACGTGAACTTTTCACAGTAAAGATATTTTTTAAACAAAATGTTTGTAAAATGTTTAAAACAAGCTTAATTTTGTTTTAAACTCGCCGAAATGTCCTCCCCGGAAAATAAAAACCCCTCCCAGCCTGGAGAAAAGCCTCAGCCCGCCACACCCGAAGAGCCGGAGCGTAACCGCCTGCGCGACCTGATCGTGATTATTATCACTTACCCCCTTACGCCTACGGAGCGGACGGGGAAGCTTGCCGCTAAAAAGCCCTGGCTGGAGTTTATTTCGCTACTGCTGAAAGTCGCCCTGGCGGCCTACGCCCTGTACGAAGGCATCACGAACTGATTGTTTGAATTTCCCGGGGAAAGGTAATGTCATCGCTTCTTTCCGCTTTAAGTCTCCGCCAGGTACTGGTGGACAAATTTAATAGCCATGGCCCCTTCCCCTACGGCGGAGGCCACCCGGTTCATGGCACCGGAACGAACATCTCCGGCAGCGAAAATACCGGGTTGGCAGGTTTCCAGGAGGAAGGGCCCCCGTTCCAGGGGCCAGTTTTTGGACCGTTCCTGGCTAGCCATCAGGTCCCGTCCCGTAACCACAAATCCGCGCTCATCGGTCAGGATCTGCCCCCGCTCGATCCACTCGGTGCGGGGGCGGGCACCAATAAAGATGAAAACCGCATCGGCAGGCTCCTCAAAGTTATAATCTTCCTCCAGGTTACGGATTACCAGCCGTTCTACCCGGTCGTCATCTCCGCACACTTTCACGATTTCACGATGACCGTGCACGAAGATGTTGTCAATACCATCGATCTGGTCGATCAGGTAACTGGACATGCTGGACGTAAGGTCAGGTCGCCGGATCATGATGTGTACCTCTTTCGCAAATTTGCTGAGGTAAACCGCCCCCTGGCCCGCAGAATTTCCCCCGCCCACTACGTAGATGGTCTGGTTCTCACAGGCTTTGGCTTCCGTCATGGCGGCCCCGTAATACACTCCGGCACCGGTAAATTTATCCGCCCCCTCCGCCGGCCAGTGCCGGTACTGGACGCCCGTGGTCAGGATGAGGGCTTTGGCCCTCACCTCCGCACCGTCGTCCAGGGTAATAATTTTGTAGTTGTCCTGCACGCGTACATCCGAAACTTCCCGTGGACTGACCACCTCCACCCCAAAACGCAAGGTTTGTGCCATTGCCCGCCGGGTAAGTTCAGCGCCGGAGAGCCCGCTGGGGAAACCCAGGTAATTTTCAATCCGGCTGCTGGTACCGGCTTGCCCGCCCGGTGCCCGTTTTTCAATCAGCAGCGTTTTTAATCCTTCGGAGCCACCGTAAACGGCGGCGGCCATACCCGCCGGCCCGCCGCCAACAATGACCACGTCGTAGAGTTCCTCGGCCGCTGTTGCACTCATGCCCAGGCGCTCGGCCAGCTCGGGCAGGCTGGGGTCCGGCAGGGTACTGCCGTCTTCCATGATGACGAGGGGGAGCGTTTTATTCCCGCAATTGTGGAGTTCGAGCAATTTCTGGCCCCGCTCTCCGTAGGCATCGACCCACTGGTAGGGCTTCAGATTGGCGGCGAGCCAATCCTTGATGTTGTGGCTTTTAGGAGAATACTGGTACCCCACTACTTTGATGCCCTGGAATTCGGGTCGGAAATTCAGCTTCCAGTCCTCCAGGAGTTCATCAAGCACGGGATAGAGCTTTTCTTCCGGCGGGTCCCAGGGTTTCAGCAGGTAATAATCCAGCTGAACATCATTAATGGCTTTAATGGCCGCCTGGGTATCGGAATAGGCCGTTAACAGCGCTCTTTTGGCTTTAGGGAAAAAGGGCTTGGCCTTTTCCAGGAACTCAACGCCCAGCATTTCCGGCATGCGTTGGTCGGAGAGGAAAAGCGCAATGGTCTCGCCCTTCTTTTTTAATTCTTCTACGGCCTCCAGCGCTTCCTGAGCACTAATGGTACTGATGATCCGGTAATCGTCTTTATACTGGTTACGCAGGTCCCGCTTGAGCGAACGGAGTACTTGCTGATCATCGTCAACGGAAAGGATGATGGGTTTTTTCATTTAATTATCGGATTTTCAGGTTCAGGAGGGCGGGAGGCACCGCTGCTGGTGCTGTTTGCGGTGAGTGCGTCTTTACTTTTCGGCCGTTGCCGGACCTATAACGGGAAGCAAACCCGGAAGCAGGTGTTGCCAGGTTCACTTTCAAGGCTGACCGTTCCCCCGTGTCTCTTTAGCACCCGGCGGACAATGTCCAGGCCCATCCCGGTGCCTTCACCAATGCCCTTTGTGGTGAAAAAAGGATCGAAGACCTGGGTCTGAATCTCCTTCGGAACGCCGGGCCCATTATCCGTAAACTCAATACAAAGATTGTTTCGCTGTTGATAAGTACGAATGGTCAGTTTACCCCTGCCGTCATTTGGCAGCGCATCGAGCGCATTCGTGATCAGGTTGGTCCACACCTGGTTAAGTTCCCCCTCCAGGGCCTTGATGCTGGGCAGATCTTTATCAATGGCTTTTTCGAGGGTCACGTGCTGTTTCTTAAACCGATACTTCAACATGGTAAGGGTCGAAAAGATGCCTTTGTGTACATCGACGAACTCCATGCTCGGCTCACTGTCCATATGGCTGTAAGACTTGATGGAAGTGATGAGCTCCGCAATCCGTGAACTGGCGGTACGAATTTCTCCTACTAATCCTTCGGTCGTCAGAGACGTTTCCACCCACCATAATACCGTTTGCAGGGCTTCGGCCGGGAGTACGGCAGCAATTTTATCCAGGTCTTCCGGCCGGAAATCCCAATCAACAAAAGTATCGATTACTTCTTCTCCATTCTCCAGATCGTGGTCTTCGAACCAATCGGTCAGGTCATCCCTGCGTTCCTCCTGCTCCAGGAGACTAAGTTCTTTACCGTTGTCGTGCGCAGCAATCCGGGCAAAGAGCACTTCGTTTACCACATCGACGTCTTCCGCATTAACGCGCATCGTCACGAGTGCTTTGAACCGCTCCGGGGTAGCATTAAGGTGCTTTTGGAGCTCCTGGCTGCTCCGGACCACCGCCGAGGCCGGATTATTCAGCTCGTGGGCCAGGCCCGCACTCATTTTTCCGAGCGCCATGAGCTTTTCGTCCATCAGTTGAATTTGCTGAAAATCCCGTACCCGCTCGGTCATTACGGCCACCAGGGCCTGGGTCAGAATGTAGCTGGTATTCACCATTTCGGTAAAGCAATCGCGGTGCAACTGAAGGATGTTCCCGGCCTTTACCGCAATACCTTCGGCACCGGTATGCGTCATGCGGCTAAACGGCAACACCCCCGTTACGTAAGGAGCCTCCCAAACGCCGATTTCGCGTTTTCGCCCATCCTTTTCTCTGCGGATGAGAAAAGCCCCTTTCAGGATGATCTGCATATGCTCCGCCGGCGCACCATCTTCGAATACGGCCTCCCCTTCTTCAAGGCAGAAGAATTCACTTTTGTCGATCAGCCACTGTAAGGCTGTATCGGGAACGTCGCTGAATATCTCAAAAGCTTGGAGTTGAGCTAGGAGGTCACTAGGCTTTTCACAGACTTGCATG
>JAUIIF010000367.1 GCA_030431945.1 Bacteroidia bacterium
GAAGATGGGCTGCACGCCCGGTCTGGCCACGTAGGGTTCGCCCGTCGTGGGGTTGATCAGGGGTTCTCCGTTTTGGTCCAGGGTATATTTCGGACCGTCAAACTGATCAAAGCTCGTGAAGGCCAGGCCGCCGTCAACGAAGAAATTCAAATCCGTAAACAGGAACTTCGACTTGATGAGGGAAAGCTGCTCCGGACCGGTAAACGGAATTCTGAGTTCGGCGTTGCCGACCAACAGCTTGCTGCCCAGCAGTTCGTTGATGTCGCGCCCTCCGGCCGCCAGGGCCGGCACGACGTCGTTGCCCGTCAGGCCACGCAGATACCAGGGGCTGCCCAGGTAAAGCGGGAAGAGGTCATTGCCATTACCCCCGTACCGCCCCTGGTGCAGGGCCCGGAAGGCCAGCGCGCCCTTCCCGAACCAGAGGTAACGCCGGTAATCGGCCGTTACGCTGGTAAAGTCGAAGGCCCCGACGTAGCGGTCGACCCCCAGCCGGTAACGCTGGCCCTTGATGGGGGAGGTCAGGCCGGAGCTGGAGTTGTCGCCGACCACGGCCACACCGGCTTTACCCAGGAAGAAGGAAGACGTTTCCAGATCGCGGCGGCGCTCCGGGCGCTGCCCCTGCACGTTGACCCGCAGGCCGGTGTCGGGGTCAAAGTAACGGGCGTATTCATCCACCCGGTTGGTGTACAGACTGGCACTGACGGAGCCTTCGATCCGCAACTGGGTACTCAGGGGCAGGGAGGCGAAGCCCCCGACCTGGTTTTCGTAGAGCCGCCGGATCAGGTACGGGGCGTTGCCGACCTCCACGAAGGCATCGTCTCCGAACGGGAGGGTGTCCAGCCGGGGCGTCAGCTGCCCGAAGCTGCGGAACGGGGTGCGGCCTACGGAGAAGCCGTACTGAACGCGGTGCTTCCGGTTGAGCCAGGCGGCGGAGCCGCCGAAGTCGCTCAGCTCTCCGTTCATCGACAGGCCGGCGAAGAGCTGGTTGTTGCCCAGAATGTCGGAAAACAGGGCCTGCACACCGCCGGCCAGGCCGGCGTTGGTACCGAAAACCGGGTTGTTATTGACCCCCACGCCCGTGCCGCCGCTGATGTAGTCCAGCTTAAACTTGGGTTGGTAGTCGCGCTCCCGGATATCGTCGGCAGTCACCAGTACCTCCCGGTCCATCCCTTCCAGCAACTGATCGACCACCACCGTGGCCTGCCGGTTGAGGCGGGGCAAAGCTCCCGGGGTAAGGTCAACGTCCGTAGCGGCAACGATCTTGCCCTCCAGGCGATCCGCCAGCGCCCCGTAAATCCGGTAGCCTTTCTGGTTAAAGTAGGTGTACACCAGGCGGTTGTTCTGCCGGTCGATGCTCATGGCCGGGGCATAGTGGGTGATGCCGGAGACCCCGGTGATGAGGTCCGTCACCTGCTCCACCGTATTGCTGTCCGGGTGGTACCGGTAGATGTTCCGGAAGCCGTCCCGGTTACTCAGGAAATAGAGCGTTCCATCGGCCGCCTGCACGGCGTTGAGGTTGTCGGCGCCCGGGAAGAGCGGCAGGTCGGCGCTTTCCCCCGTGTTCAGGTTGAGCGTAGCGAGGTTGAACCGCAGCGCGCCGTAGGGGCGCTCGTTGGCCTGCATACCGGCCCGGTCGGTGCTGTAATAGAGCGTCTGGCCATCGATGCCGAAGTGGGGCTGTATTTCGCTGTAGACATCATTCGTCAGGCGCGTCACCCGCTCGCTTTCCACCTCGATTTTAAAGAGGTCAGACTGCCCTTCCACCAGGCCGGCCACTACGATGGATTTTCCGTCGGTACTCCACGCCGGGGTGGTGAAGGCGTCCACGCCTTCGGGGTAGATCGTGCGTACTGCTTTACCTTTCTCTACGTCAGCAATGACCAGGGCGTTGCGGCCTTTAGCCACAATGGTGTAGGCAAACTGCTTGCTGTTGGGAGACCAGGTTCCGCTGTTCTCCAGGTAGCTCAGGTCATCGACGTGCCCGCGGCTGGTATTCGTACGGATCTTACGTATCACCTTACCCGTACGGGCATCGGCCAGGAACAGGTCAATGTTGAACAGGTCGCGTTCGGAGAGAAAAATCAGGTATTTGCCGTTGGGGCTGATTTCGGGGGCGATGTTTATGCGCCCGCCGCCGGCAGCGGCGGAGATCAGCTCCTTGCCCACGTTGCGGTCCTGTTTGCCCTGGGCATCCGGATCGGTGTACTGCTTGCGCAGCGCGTCTTGCCAGAGTTTATCCAGCTCTTCCAGTTCGTAGCCCAGTACGTATTTGGTGCTCTTTTCCAGTCCCCACTTCGCGGTGCCGCGGAAGTAGGGATTGATAATGGCGTCGCCTTTGAGGCCGGTCACGAAAGCCCAGAAAGCCTGACCGTAGCGGTAAGGGAAATACCTGCCGGAATCGAGCTTTTTCAGGCTGGGCACGTCATCGTTCAGGACGGCATCCCGCATCCACATCGCCGTAAACGGGTCTACGGAACCGATGCTCAGGTACTCCGCCAGTCCTTCCACCATCCACAGGGGAATGTTGCGGAGGTTTTCGATCTTGGTGCTGTCTCCCCTGATGACCATATCGTACTGAAAGGCGTGCACCAACTCGTGACCGAGCACGTGGTGCGTCTGCTGATTGGTGTGCGCCACGGGCAGTACCACCCGGTTTTTGAAGGCTTCCGTCACCCCGCCGGTGCCGGTGCCGATGGCCCCCGAGATGGCATTGGTTTGCTGAAAATCCGCGTGGTTGGCGTAGATGATCATCGGGTTCTTGAAGGCAATGGTATCCTGCAGCACCAGCTGGTGGGAGCGGTACCATTCTTCGCTGTCGTTCAGAAAATCACGCAGCCACGCACTGTTATCGATGTAGGTGTACAGCTCGAAGTGCTCGGTTTCGTGCACGTCGAAGTCGAAATTCTCGTAATGGGGTTTATTGCGGCCGAAGCCGCCCGTCTGCGCCAGCATAAAGGCCGGCAGGAGCAACGCCAGCAGCGTACTCCAGCTTAGATAGCTTGTTTTCATTAGTTTTGGGTTTGCACTCTAGAAAAAAACAGCACCAGCGGTGCTTCCAACTTTATAACACAATTCCACTCCCTCCCCCTCAAGTATAAACTATTAAGGAAAAGTTATTGTTCGGAAAAGCTTTTGGGGGCGCGGCCGCAGGTGCAAAAATGGTTGATGGTGCCGGACGGGCTACTTCCTCAGCAAATACCCGCAGCCGTTAAACTTCTTTCCTGAGTTGGTGTCCTTATTACACTAATCCCCCAATGCCCCTCCTATGGCCTACCTTCCCATTGCCGACTATGGCATTATCGGCAATCTCCACACCACCGCCTTAGTCAGTAAACAGGGGAGTATTGATTTTCTGTGCCTGCCCCGGTTTGATTCGCCGTCCGTGTTCACCCGGTTGCTCGATGACAATAAGGGCGGCTCTTTTGCTTTCCAATGCCCGCACGAGGAGACCAATTTCAAGCAACTGTACCTGCCGGACACCAACATCCTGGTGACCCGCTTCCTCAGCAAAGACGGTATTGCTGAACTTACCGACTTTATGCCCATTGCGGTGGGCGAAAACGATTTTGCCATCTTCCGCCGGTTGAAAGGGGTGCACGGCCAGCATCAGATCAGCGTCGCGATTACGCCAAATTTCGATTACGCCCGTAGTGGCTGTACGGCCACTCCCCTGCCGGATGGCTCCGGTTATCGCCTGGCCGATCCGCAAGGCCGGCAACCCGCCATGCGCCTGCTAACCAAAGCGCAGCTGACCGTAACCAGCGACGGATTGCACGGCGATCTTGAACTGGCCGCCGGAGAGGATATCGACTTCATCCTGACGCTGGACAGCGAAGGGCACGAGTTTCACCTGGAATGGATGTACCACTTCCGCAAAACCCGCGAATACTGGGTTGCCTGGTCGGCCAAATCCACCTACCGCGGCCGGTGGCGCGAAGCCGTCATGCGCAGTGCGCTCGTATTGAAACTACTGACCTCCGCCCGTTACGGCAGTACCATTGCAGCGGCCACCTTTGGCCTGCCCGAAACCATTGGCGGAGAACGTAACTGGGACTATCGCTTTACCTGGGTACGGGACTCCGCCTTTACCATGTATGCTTTTCTCCGCCTGGGGTACCGGGAGGAAGCCGAAGCGTTTGTCAGTTGGATTGAACAGCAGTGCATGGATAACCTGCAACTCATGTACGGCATTGACGGGCGTAAAGACCTGGAGGAAAGTACCCTGGACCACCTCGAAGGATATCTGGGCAGCCAACCGGTCCGTATCGGCAACGGTGCGTACGACCAGAAGCAAATGGACATCTACGGAGAGCTGATCGACACCATTTACCTTTATAACGAAGCCGGCGGCAGCATCACCAATGAATTTTGGCGGGCGATCCGGGGCTTAGTGGAGTACGTCATCAACCACTGGCGGGATAAGGACCACGGCATCTGGGAAGTACGCAGCGGGAAGCAGCGTTTTCTGCACTCGGCCGTATGCTGCTGGGTGGCCATTGACCGGGCCATGAAGATCGGCGAAGCCCGCTCCCTCCCCCACCCCCGCTCGCAGTGGCGCGTGGTGAGGGACGAAATTTACCGGGAGATCTACGACGATTTCTGGAACGAAGAACAGGGCTTTTATCCGCAGTTCCTCGGCAGCGACACCGTCGATGCCAGTGCCCTGCTGATGCCGCTGCTCCGCTTCGTCTCCAGCAAAGAGCCCCGGTGGTTGAAGACCTTTGCGGCCATTGAGGAAAAGCTATCCGCCGATGTCCTCATTTTCCGCTACAAACAGGAGCACGGTGCCACCGACGGGCTGGAAGGAGAAGAAGCCTCCTTCACCATTTGCTCCTTCTGGTACGCCGAGTGCCTGGCCCGAATCGGCCGCCTGGAAGAAGCCACCCTCGTGATGCAAAAGTTGCTGGGGTACGGCAACCACCTGGGCCTGTTCAGCGAAGAAATTGGTTTGCACGGCGAGCAGCTGGGCAATTTCCCGCAGGCCTTCTCGCACCTGAGCCTGATTTCGGCCGCTTTCCAGATTGATAAGCAGCAGCAATGAAAACATGAGTCATCCCGAATTTTCACTACGCTATTTTAAGCCCTGAAAATTAGTTAAGGGTATTCCCTCCCTGCCGGGGGCCTACTTTTTTCGCAAAAAA
>JAUIIF010000368.1 GCA_030431945.1 Bacteroidia bacterium
TTCGACCGGGTATTGTTGAAGACGAGGTGCTCATCCAGGTACAAGCCGTTCTGGTAGTTGTCGAATTTGATCTCGTTGTAGAATTGCCGGTAGCCGTAGCCGAGGTTGCCGAAAACGTTCAGGGTGCGGTTACGGTAGTTGCCGGTAAAGTTACCGTTGGCCTGGGCGTAGCGGCCCTGGCTGGCGGTGGTCGAGACGGTGCCGTTAAAGCCTTCGTTCTCATTTTTTTTCAGTCGGATGTCGATAATACCGGCGTTGCCCTCCGCTTCGTACTTGGAGCCGGGGTTGGTGATGATGTCAATCCGGTCAATCTGCTCGGCCGTCAGGCTGCGCAGGTAGTTGGAGAGGTCGTCGCCGGCCAGCGGCAGGCGCTTCCCGTCTACGTAAACCAGGACGCCGGACCGGCTCAGTACGTTGATGTTGTCGTTGTTGTCGATGGTTACTCCGGGGGCCTTGCGGAGCAGGTCCAGTCCGTTGTCACCCACGGCATTGATCGTTCCCTGGACGTTGAAAACGGTGCGGTCCGGTTTGATCTCCACCAGCGCCCGGGTGGCCGTTACGGTCGCCTCGGCCAGTTCCACGGCCGCGGGTTGCAGTTGCAGGACCCCCAGGTCCAGCTCGCCGTTCGTCACCTTCAGGCCTTCGCGGCGCAGGTCCGGTGCCCCCAGGTAGGTGACGACCAGGTCGTAGGTGCCGTCAGCAATACCGTCCATTTTAAAGAGGCCGGCGTCGTCCGTCGTCTCTACTTTTATGAGTTCCGTCTCGCGGTACAGGGCGACGTTGGCGAAGGCGACGGCCTGGCCGTCGGCGTCCTGTACCTGGCCTTTGATCGTGAGTTCGCCCTTCGGTGGCGCCAGCTCCGCATTGGGCCCGGTAGGCTGTTGGGCTTGCAGGGCGCGGCCGCTGGTGCAGAGGCAAAGCAGTAAGGAGCAAAATAAGAGGGTGCGCAGTAAAGTATGTTTCATCTTGGCTGGAGTTTTTGTCATTGTTTTAGTTCCTCTTGGAGGGACGACAAAGGTCCTGCACCAGCTGCACCTTCCACCAGCCTAAATGCTTAGTTGGTTCTCTGACTCGACGAATAGTCATTATGGCAGGACGAATGATTGTGGGGCAGCCCCGACTTTTTTGCTTCCGGGGGTAAAAAGGTCCCCGGTCAGGCGTCTCAACGGGTGAATATTTACCCCTGCTTGCGGTCCCGCTGCCGGTTCCACGGCAGCCGCGCGATCCCCATCCGCAGGTAGCAACGGTCAATGAGGGCCGTGAAAATCAGGCCCGTGCACAACACGGTGGGTAGCAGGATGAAAGCTTCGTATCCGTAGGAATAACCGACCAGGAATACAGCCAGCAGGAGGCCAAGGGTCAGGCGGAATTGCCGGTCTACCGACCAGCCACCCCCTCGCAGCTCTCCGTCGGCGGTGGTCGGAAAATCAGCCATCTGCTGGTGCAGCAGGACAACGGTGGGGAAGCCGGCCTCGGTCAGCTTCGCCCGGACCGCCCGGGCGCGGCTCCCCGTTTCGCAGACCAGGCAGATTGTCTGCTCGCGGTAGGGGGTAAACTGAGCGACGCTGAAAGAAGCGGACGGTAGGTTGATGGCTCCGGGAAGCCTGCTGTCTTGGTATTCTTTGGGTTCCCTTACGTCAACGATGACGGCGGAAGCAGTGGCGGGGCGAACTGATACGTCCGGTAATTGATGCATTGGTGTTGTTTTGCTGGGGTTTAATGCCCGGAAAACGGAAAGCGTTACCCTGTGTCCGTCCTGAAATCAGGCCTTTGCCGATGCGAGCGCTCGTCGACCGAAGCGGGCGCGTAGCGGCCTGATGCGCGGTCGTTTTCGTCCGTGCATCCTGGTTACCCACCCCTGCACCTGCGGCCGCGCCACTTCCTTTGCGGAAAGCTTATCTTAGCCGTAAGCCCTGGCGGTGCGCTGTTACTCCTGTCGGGCAGTACCGGCGGCCTGGCCAAGGCGCAAGCAGCGCACGTTCACCTTTCAACTGTTTACCGATGCCTTTACGCAAAAATATACCTGCCCGCCTCCTCGGCCTCCTGGTGCTCCTGCTCTCCTGCTGGGCCTGTGCGCCCTCCGCCCCCGGACCGGAAGCTGACTACGACCCCGAAGCGCGCCTGGCGGAGCTCCAAATCACCTTGCCGGCGCCGCCCCGGCCGGTGGCCAACTACGTAAATGGCGTCCGGGCCGGCAATCTTATTTTTCTGGCGGGCAAGGGCCCCCGGCGGGCGGACGGCACGGAGCTTACGGGCAAGCTGGGCCAGGAGGTATCCATCGCCGAAGGCTACGAAGGTGCCCGGCTCACGGCCATCAATCAGCTGGCGGTACTGAAAGACATGCTCGGGGACCTGAAAAAGGTGAAACGGATCGTCAAGGTACTGGGCATGGTAAATGCTACCCCCGACTTTGTGGAGCAACCCAAGGTAATCAACGGTTTTTCCGATCTGATGGTAGAGGTGTTCGGCGCGCGTGGCCGGCACGCCCGCGCAGCCGTAGGGATGGCCTCCTTGCCCAGAGGGCAGGCCGTGGAAATTGAACTGGTGGTAGAAGTATTTGAATAATCACCCCCCTGGCGAGATAATTTACGACTACCTTATTGCCTCAACCAATAAGAATGATGAAGGCTCCTCTCCTGGTGTTAAGTTTACTCTGTTGCCTGGGCCAGCAGGCCCGTGGACAGGATTTTGTCATGCAGGTCAGCAACCGGTTGATTCTGGGGACCTATGCGGAGCGGACAGCTTCCGTCGCCTGCGGCGACGTCGACGGAGATGGTGACCTGGATATCCTCGTCGCCAACGGCCGGCACTGGCCCGGTCAGAACCGCCTGTTTGTCAACAACGGTAAGGGAATCTTTACCGTTGAACGAAACCTGGGCGCGGATAAAGCGACTACCTATGCGGCTGAGTTGGCGGACCTGGACAACGATGGGGACCTGGACGTTGCCGTTGGCAACGATATGGCCCCCAACTACATCTTCCTGAATGACGGCCAGGGGCATTTTCAGCAGGGCCCCGCCTTCGGCCGGCCCTACGCCCCCACACGGAACCTGACGCTTGCGGACCTGGACCTGGACGGTGACGTGGATATCCTGATCACCAACCGGGGGCAGGCAAATGAGCTATGCCTGAACGACGGAACCGGTAACTTTTCCACTACCACCACCTTCGGCAATAAAGAGGATGCAACCATCGCGGTGGAAATAGCCGACATGAACGGCGACGGTGCGCCGGACCTGATCCTGGCCAATCGCGACGAACAGGCGAACTACGTTTACCTCAACCAGGGAGGAGCGGATTTTTCCGCGAGAATACCTTTCGGGACGGGTAAGGACAATACCCGCTCCGTAGCGGTAGCCGATGTGAATGCAGATGGTTTTCCCGACATTGTGACCGCCAACATCGGGGAAGTAAACGTCATTTATTTTGGTGGCGGTGCCAAGCCCTACACCAAGTTTGAAATTCTGGACTCCACCAGGGAAGACAGCTATGCCGTCGCCGTGGATGACGTGGATGGGGATGGGGATCTGGACGTCATTATCGGTAATTCAGGAAGCCCCAACGCCGTTTACCGGCAAGAAGGCAACTCCGGCAAATGGCAAAAATATTTACTGGCCGCAGAGGACTTCGATACCTACGACATCATTACGGCGGACCTCAACAACGACGGCCTGCCGGAAATCATTGAGGCCAATTCCGACGAGCTGAATCGCTATTACTACAACCGGACGAAACGCTAAACGAATGAGCAGGTTACGCACCACAATTGCCTCCATTTTTCACGATCACCGATCCTGGCTGTTCCTGGCCCTGGTCTTGCTGGGGGCAGGAACAGCCCCGGCCCAGACGGCACCAATTACCCTGAAGTACCTGGGTACTGCCGGTTGGGAAATTACGGACGGTAAGATCAGGGTGTTGGTCGATCCTTACCTGTCCAGAGTAAAGCTGGGCACCGGCCCCGGAGTTAGCGCTGAAGATGACCGGGCAACCGTTATGCGCGATGACTACTACGTTTCAGACACTTTGCTGATCGACAGTCTGCTGACTACTGCCGACTTCATTCTGGTCCACCACTCTCATTTCGATCACCTTGCGGATGTACCTTACATCGCCCGGATTACCGGCGCTAAAGTGATCGGTACGGAGACCACCTGCAATATTCTCCGGGCTTACGGAATTGCGGACGAGCAACTGTACCCGGTAAAAGGAGGCGAAGATTACCAGTTCGAGAATTTCTCCGTGCGGGTGATTCCCTCTATCCATTCGGCCCTGAATGAAAAGCACTACATCGACAACAGGGTCTATTCCGAGGTGCCTGTGGCACCGCTGAAAGTCTCCGAATTCATCGAGGGGGGCTCCCTGATGTTTCTCGCCCGCTTCGCCCGGCACGATGTCCTGACGATGGGATCCATGAATTTCGTAGAAAGGGAGTTGCAGGGCATCACGGCGGATATTTTGCTGGCGGGGGTGAACCGCTCCCAGCTGGGCCTCTACAAATACAACGAGCGGCTTCTGGCCGTCACCAACTACCCTGAAGTGATTATTCCTACGCACTGGGATAATTTCCGCTGGCCGTACCGCTTCTCTCAACAAGCCAGAGCGGAAGAATTACTTTTCCCTTTCCGGGACGAGGTGAAACGTCTTTCTCCCGAAACGGAGGTGTTGATACCGCAACACTTGGGGACCATTACCATAAAGTAGCAGGCGCCAAAATAATAGAGCCAGGGGTTTCTACTGCCCGGTAACTTTCCCCCTGCACCTGCGGCCGCGCCCAAATGCTCTTTCACTCAAATACTGGTAGGGACAGCTCGTCGAGGCAACCTACTTCCGGCTTTCTTTCCGGGTCATTGAAAAAGGCCCTGGCCGCCTGCATGGCACAGGAGTTGTCCCAGTACGTCGTCGGGGTATGCACCCAGCCCGGAAAGATCAGCTGGTGGCTGTTGCTTAGTTCCCGATGAAGCTGGCTCGCCCAGTGAACGGGCGTAACCGGATCGTAGCTGCCGCTGATCAGGAGCGTCGGAATCGCACTTTGAATGGGCTGGTTCTCCTCCGGCGGTGCCGGCCGGACGTTCCACGTTCGGCAGACTGCAAAACTGAAGGTCAGGGGGCTGGGACCGGCCAGGAACGGAAAACGGCCTT